>CAKVCH010000089.1 GCA_934725745.1 uncultured Clostridia bacterium
GACGTACAATACCGGTGTAAACGGTACCCATCTTGTAGTCTTCTTCTCCCACAAATTGGTGGCAAGGATAAAGGTCGCCCCAAGGAGTGACCGCTAGATATTCCGTCCCACTTCCGCACCCGCTGATTCTTTTATAAATGCAAGGTCCGTGCGCCAAGTCTAGCATATAATGATAGAAAGTTATAGGCTTGCCTTCCTTTTCACGACGCAACATATCTTTTGCCAAAATCTCATATTGCTCGTAAAGTTTTGGCAAATCTTCTTCCGTTAGTGCGTAACTTTCCTTAGGATTGCACACGACAGGCTCCATACTTAGTTCCGAGAATCCAAGGTCCGCCATATGGAAAATGTCATTTGTAAAATCAACATTATTGTGCGTAAAAGTCCCGCGCATATAATAGTTTCTCCCTTGACGCCTTTTCACAAACTCTTGAAATTTTGGGACAATAATATCATAAGACCCTTTGCCAGTATTAGTTTTTCTTAGAGAATCGTGAATCTCTTTTCGTCCGTCTAAACTTAAAACGACATTATGACATTCCTTATTTGCAAACTCAATAACATCGTCATTTATAGCAACGCCATTAGTCGTCAATGTAAAGCGGAAATTTTTGTTATGCTCTTTTTCAATACTTCTAGCATATCCAACGATTTTTTTGACCACATCAAAGTTCATAAGTGGTTCTCCGCCAAAAAAGTCGACTTCAAGATTGCGTCTTGTGCCCGAGTTTTCAACCAAGAAATCAATTGCTCGCTTTCCTACTTCAAAACTCATAAGTGCCCTATCGCCGTGATATTTTCCTTGCGACGCAAAACAATACTCACAATTTAGGTTGCAAGTATGCGCGACATGAAGACAAAGCGCCTTTATAACATTGCTCCTATTTTTAAAATCAAACGCCTTATTTTCGTATATATCGGTCGTAAAAAGTTTATTTTCTTTTTTAAGTTCTTCAATATCGTCAAAAACATCTAATATTTCTTGCCTGTTGACGGATTTATCGTCTTTATACTTTTCAAGCATACGAGAAATAATTTCTTCTTTGTCCGTATTTTCATAAAGGTTAATAATGTCATACGCTAAATCGTCCACATCGTGCACGCTTCCGCTAAAAACATCAAGGACAATGTTATGCCCATTTAATTTGTAACTATGTATCATCTTTCGCTCCCACAAAAAATGCCGAAACTTGTTCGGCACTTTACTTTTATCTTTGATTTTAAAAAGTCATTTTTTTCACGCATAGTTTTTTAATTTTGATTTTACAACATTTATCTGCTTAAAAAAAACTATGCAAAAAGTTACCAAAAACAACTTCTTTTAGTCAATTAAATTAGCCTTTGCATTTTTCGCATTGTTGGTTAGCAACTCCGCAAGAAGTTTTGCAAGCAGATTGGCAAGAAGTTTGGCATTCTCCACATCCACTATTAGACAAATTTTGATTGACAAGTTCTCTTGTATTCAAAGTTTTAATTCTTTTCATTTTTCTTCTCCTTAGGGTTTATTATACTTAAATTATACTTTTTAAAAATTGTTTGTCAAGCACATAATCTCGCCTTTTGCTACATTTTCCGTTGTACTATGTAAACGAGTGCCATTTTTGATTAAATCAAGCATAAAATCCACAAAAGCCTTTGTAACAATCTCCCCAGGGACAAGTATTGGGCTCCCAGGTGGATAAGCATAAATATATTCTTGCGACACCTTTGAAATGGCACTATTTAAACTAAACAAAGTCCCCGCTTCCCGTCTTGCATCGTGTATTGTTAAAACAAATTTTCTTTCCCTATCAAAAGAAATTTCTGCGTCACGGCTTTTATCGCTTAAATTACACACTTCTTCTATTTTTTTGTCAATTTTAAGTAGCGCGTTTATAAATCTTTCAAATGTTAGGTCATCATCAAAAATGGTCATCATCGCTATGCAGTAATTGTTATAACTCATTTCAAGTTCAAAGCCCGAACTTCTTAATTCATCCATTATTTGACTTCCAGTTAGATATGGACTTGCGCTAATTACTACTTTTGACTTATCAAAATCAAAGCATTCAAAAGGCTCGTTGTAACATAAAATTTTAATGTTTTTTAGTGATTTTGATTGTTCTTCAAACCTTTTTAGATTCTCTTTAAACCTTTTTATTTCACTTTGACCGTGATTTTTTATAAATTCAACACTCTCGTCAATAGATGCCATAAGCACATAAGACGGACTTGAAGATTGAAATTTGTTTAATTTGTCTTGCAGTTTTTGTGCAACGACTTCTTTTTCAATTGCCTTTTCCCCTATATGAATAAGAGCAGTTTGAGTAAGACCTGACAGAGTCTTATGACAGCTATTAAGCACAATATCCGCGCCAAAATTTAAAGCACTTTTCCCAGTTAAAACAAGATGTGAGCCGTGCGCTTCATCAACAATTAAAGGAATGTTTTTTTGATGAAGAAAATTTGAAATCGATTCAATATCTGATATAACACCTTCATATGTTGGGCTTGTTAGAACAACCGCTTTTGCGTCCAAATTTTGAGTGACCGCAGTTTTAAAATCGTCAGCCGAAAAAGATTTCGCTATGCCCCACTTATTAAAAGTGGGCGAAACATAAATAGCGCGGAGATTAAACATTTCAATAAAGTTGTAAACAGATTTATGACAATTTGTTGCAACAATAATTTTGTCGCCTATATCGCAATAAGTCGCAAGCGCCGATAACACCCCGCACGTTCCGCCGTTTACTGAATAAAAAGTCATAAACGAGCCATAAACTTTGCTCGCTTTAATTAAACATTCTTTTAAAATTCCACTTGGATTTTGAAGATTGTCAAAATTGTCAATTTCGGTTATGTCAATGTTATATGGAAGTCCGTCTCCCTTTCTTTTATGCCCAGGCATATGAAGTGGAGTGACATTTTCTTTGCTATAACTTTGTAACTTTTCAAGTAATCTCATATTTATATTTTATCACAACATTTTTAAATTAACAAGATAAAAAAGCCCCACAAAATGTAGGACTTTTTAGTGATAATTAAAACTTTACAAGTATCTTTCAGTCAAATTTTTAATAAAATAGGCTTAATTTGTTTTAAGCATATTTACAAAGGTATTTTTTGACAAAACGCATTCCAAGGCTTGAATTTGAATATCAATCCCTGCGCGCGCCTTTTTAAGTTTCGCTAGAGAGTCAAAACCCTTATTTTTCTCCAAAATTTCACTATAAAAGGACGAATTTATGGCATATTTCCAAAAATATTTCCCCAAAAACACCTTTTTATTATCCCAAGGTTTTTCACCTAAAGCATAGTGAATAATGTTTGGTTTTTTGCAAATAATCTTGTCACAAGTTGTTCTGTTCCATTCAACAGGCAAATATTTTATATGCCCCTTACACAAATAATTGATATACGCTTGGTCTGGGTCAATAACATCAAAATTATAGGTGTTAATTAAATCAACAAACCTTTCTTCAACTTTAAGTTCGCGAAGTTTTTTAAGATTCATAAGCATAATTCCAGAATTGATGTAATTGTTACAATCAACGCCCACAACCTTTTTTGTGTAGTTGCTAAAAACGGAAGAGTTTTTAATGTATTGCTCAACAACCCCCGCCACTGCGTAGTCTTTCACATCTTCAAAATACAATTTTGAAATGTCACCAAGTACAACAATGTCGCAATCAAGATACAAAATTTTGTCGTATTCTGGGAAAAGATTTTCAATAAACAACCTATAATAGCACGCA
>CAKVCH010000090.1 GCA_934725745.1 uncultured Clostridia bacterium
ACTTTGGATAGTGAATCAAAGCAATTTTATATTGCCAATTTGACTCAAAAGTTCAAGTTTTTAGTTAAAAGGTATTATAGAGAACATATATAAATCTTTTTTGTTCCTTTTTAAAGGCCTAAGCGTGATTTGTTGCTTAAATTTTTTATAATCATTTTAGCAAATTTTAAAACAGTGTGTTAACATTTGTTTGCTTTTTTCGCGCCAATTTGCTACAATACATACATACTTAATTAAGCGGAAATGAAAACAAATTTTTATTGAAAATTTTAAAGATTTTTTTTGACTTTTCAAAGCAAAAATTTGTTTTTATTTTGCGAAAAAAACACAAAAAAAGGGCAAAAGAAAAGTGGAAATTGACTTAAAAGACTTGAACAGTGCACAACTTGTCGCACTTAATCAAATTGACGGACCAGTGATGGTTTTAGCGGGCGCGGGAAGTGGAAAAACGCGCCTTGTTACATATCGAATTGCGCATCTTATCAAGTCTCTTGGCGTTTCTCCATATAGCATTCTTGCCATACCATTTACCAATAAAGCCACGAACGAACTGCGTGACCGTCTTTTTTCTATTTTGGGCGACGACGCAAAAGACATTTGGATTTCCACCTTTCACTCAATGTGTGTAAGGATTTTAAGAAGCAACATCAGCAACCTAAAAAACTCCGACGGTTCAAGTAATTTTGACCGCAATTTTTCAATTTACACAGACACGGAAAGGGACAAGGCACTCAAAACTGTTGTAAAAGAACTCGGGCTAAATGAAGATGCAATAAATAAATATGGTTACCACATTTCAAACGCAAAAAATCAACATTTGTCGCCTTGGGACTATCAAAAAATGTACCAAGATTTGCCATACATAGATGAAGTGACAAAGGTTTATTCTGCCTATCAAAACTTTCTTGCGAGCAACAATGCGCTAGATTTTGACGACCTTTTAGTCAAAACTTATGACTTGTTTTTGGAATTTCCAAATGTTCTAAAACGCTATCAACAAAGGTTTAAATACATTCATGTCGACGAGTTCCAAGACACCAATAACATCCAATATTTGCTTGTTAGAGCGCTCGCTGGCGAGTATAAAAATTTGTTTGTCGTGGGCGACGAAGACCAATGTATTTATTCGTGGCGCGGGGCAAGTATCACGAATATTTCTGACTTCAAGCGCGACTTTCCAGAGTATAAAATGTTCAAACTTGAACAGAATTATCGTAGTACCAAATTGATCCTTGATATGGCAAATAAACTCATCAAAAACAACAATGCAAGGAACGATAAAGTCCTTTGGACAAACAACGATGTAGGCACAAAGATTGAATTTTACAAGGCAAAGGACGAGTTTGAAGAAGCGGAATATGTCGCGCGTACAATAGCAAATTTGGTGAATAATGAAGGCTATTCGTACAAAGATTTTGCCGTTTTGACGCGTCTAAACGCTATGACTGCGCCACTTGAAGAAAAGTTTTTAAACTACAACATAAGTTATAAAATGTTTGGTGGAAAGAAGTTCTTTGATCGCCTTGAAATAAAGAATATTTTAAGCTACCTTAAAATGCTTACAAATAAATACGATTCAACATCTTTTGTCCGAATTGTCAACTTTCCAAAACGGGGCATAGGTGACGCGACAGTTAAGACGATTTTGGAACTTGCAACTTTTCATAATGTGACGCCATATGATATTATTTTAAACAATGAAGAGTATCTAATTGACCCTGCAATTATTAGAAAGGTTAAACCTTTTAAGGAACTTGTAGAGAAACTTCTTGACGCTTACGAGACGAGTTCACCACTTGATTTTATCAAAAATATGATAAAAGATGTGGGTTTTTATGAAGAATATTCAGACCAAACGGAGGAAGACATAAATAGGGTTATGAACATAAACAACTTCATCCTTATCGCGTCAAACTACTTTGAAGATAACCCAAAGGACGATTTAAGCGACTTCTTGCAATCAATCACGCTTATTTCTGACATTGACGACTACGACGACAAGGAAAATTCAGTCGCAATTGCAACTGTGCACGCCGTGAAGGGGCTCGAATTTAGATGCGTATTTGTCGTGGGGCTTGAAGAAAGAATGTTCCCAATTGTGCGTGGAAATTCGACCGAAGCGGATATGGAAGAAGAGCGTAGGCTTATGTTTGTTGCTATAACGCGTGCGGAAGAAAGGCTATATCTTACTTGTTCTGGCTCGCGCTTTATGTATGGAAGAAGGGACTATATGTCGCCTTCAAGATTCCTAAAAGAGTGTGGAATTATCGACGAAAAACCACTGTTTAGGTCGGAAAATCGATTTGCTTCGGGATACAATTCATCCTTTAATGAAGTTAGACAAGCGACCGCTTTCCAAAATTTTAGAAAGACGAGTTTTGCGCTTGGTGGCAAGACTGAAAATAAGGAAGATGTCGACCTTGAAAAGAAATATGCAGTCGGAAAGCGCGTCTCTCACCCTAAATTTGGGCAGGGCACAATAACGGGCAATTTTGGCATTGCAACTACCAAGTGCGTGACAATAAATTTTGATAATATTGGCACAAAAACATTGTCAGTTGAGTACGCACCGATTTCGCTTGTTGAGTAGTTTAGCGTGTTAAAGTTGTATATCAAACATTTAAAAATAATAGAAGTTTTGGTCAAATGATAATAAAAATTTGGCTAAAAAAGGAGAAAGAATGACAGACTTACAAAGAATGAAACAACTCGTCGAAGTCCTAAACGACTACGCGTATAGATATTATGTTTTGGATAATCCAATTGTCAGTGACTACGACTATGATGTGTTATATGACGAACTTTTGGAACTAGAAAAAAAGACGGGCAAAGTCCTTCCTTCATCTCCAACCTTGCGTGTCGGCGGGGAGATTTTACAGGGTTTTAAAAAGGTCGTTCACGAAGAAAAATTATACAGTTTGAATAAGTGCAACAACTATGAAGAACTTGAAAAATTTTTGGATGATACAAAGAAAGTTGTGCCAGATGCGAAGTTTACAGTTGAGTACAAATTTGACGGATTAAGGATAGTTGCAAAGTACAAAAACGGGCTTTTGGTTCAAGCGTCAACTCGTGGGAACGGCTCGGTCGGCGAAGATGTAACAGAGCAAGTCAAGACCATTCGGTCGGTGCCACTTTCCATTGATTTTAAGGGCGACCTGACGGTCGCTGGGGAAGGAGTCATCACTCTTGACAACCTTGAAAAGTACAATCGGTCGGCGCAAGAAAAGTTAAAAAATACCCGCAATGCAGTCGCTGGCGCAATACGAAATCTCGACCCAAAAGAGACTGCCAAAAGGAACTTGGATGTTGTTTTTTATGACCTAATAAAAATTGATAATGACGACCTTAAAACCCAAGAAGATGTCCAAAACTTTTTGAAAAAAAATAAGTTTTTGACGGGCAAACTTTTTGATGTTTGTGAGTCTGCAAAAGACATTGAAAAAATAATTGAAAAGGTCGATAAAATAAAGTCGACTCTTCAAATTTCAATCGATGGAATAGTTATTAAACTCGACTCATTAAAGAAAAGAGAAGAACTTGGCTTTACAAGTAAATTTCCAAAATGGGCAATTGCTTATAAATTCGCACCCGTCGAAGCGACAAGTGTTCTTCGTTCTGTCGAGTGGGGTGTTGGACGAACGGGTAAAATTACGCCAACCGCCGTCATTGACCCCGTTGAACTCGCGGGCGCTACAATCT
>CAKVCH010000091.1 GCA_934725745.1 uncultured Clostridia bacterium
GGTCTAGGGTGGTTATATTTATTCCCTTTTCCGCAACTAATAATAGCGTACTCTGGTTTAACTGCACTCAAAAGTGCTTCACCCGTCGAAGTATTTGCGCCGTGATGTCCAACTTTCATAACTGAGCAGTCAAAGAAATTGCTTGCGACTTCGCTAGAATGCGAGTCAAGAAAATCTTTTTCATCGTTTTTGTCCGCATCGCCCGTAAACATAAATTTCGTTTCACCGATTTTAATTAAAACAAAAGGTGAGTACGCATTCCAATCGCTACTACCAAGTCTGCTAAGTGCTGGTGGATATATGTAAACTTCATAAATGACATTTGGAGTTTCAAGACTTTCATCGTCGACGCCGACGATTTTGTCGTCCGTTTCATTGTAAATCATACTTTTCAAAGTGGTTTCTTTTTCGTTATAAACCGCTTTTACGACATTGCTCCACGACGCAGTAGTTTTGACAACATAATTTTTACTACTATCAACCAATCCATTTTCAACATCGTAATTTGAATAAATCGGTGGTAAATAGACATTCACAATATCGTACATTTCAAAAATTGTAACCGCATTTCCAATATGGTCGCTATCTGGATGTGTCAAAATAAGATAATCGATTTGCCTAATTTCTAGCGAGTCAAGGTATCTAAGAAGATTATTTTTGCTAGAACTTTCACCCGTATCAATCATCATATTTTTGCCGTCTGGGAATTGCACCAACGCACAATCGCCCTGCCCGACATCAATAAAATGAACCTTATAATCACTAGACACAATTGCATTGTCAAAATGAAAATCAGTTTTATTTATTTTACTGTTTATAACATTTTGGTAAAACAAACTAACAATCAGCCCGACCCAAATAATTGAATAAACAATAAGTTGGACAAAAAGTTTTGTACGGCCCTTCTTTGTCCTTGTCTTCTTTTTCATATCCACAAGTTCGTCTAAAATGTCATTTGCTTTTGAACTATTTGACTTCTTTTTCTTTGGCATTTTAATCTCCTTTTCTTTTATGGCACAAAAATTACCACTTTTAGACCTAAAAACTGCACTTGTCTAAATTTTTAAAACTTTTTCAATATTTCTAAAATCACTGCCCGCAATTTTTATTTTTACCCAAACAAGTAGTTTCACATACAGTAAAACCAAATATTTACATCAAAGAACTAAATAATTAAAGGCTTATTTTCAGTTACAATTGCGTAACGCCTACGAAGAAGTTTGTTTGGTTTTCTTGAAATAATGTCAAGAATTTTAGGTATCGCCTCTATTGTCGCAACATAACCTTCCATAAACATTTCATCCGCTTCGTCGACCTTGGTTGATTTAAACTTTTTCATACTAGGTTTTACAACATAATCAGCGTTAATGTATCCCTTAATTGAGTTACTCTTACTCATAATTCCAATTGTCGCACTAAGAACATCCAAAACTTTTAGCGAAAAAGTCCCGCCCCCGCGCGTCGAATTGACATCGACCGCAATAACATAATCACACCCAAAATATCTTGGGACATCACTTGGAATGTTATTTTGAAGTCCGCCGTCGCTCAAATGCATCTCTTCGTACTCGACTGGAATAAAAACACCAGGCACTGCGCAACTCCCTGCGATAATTTTTGCAAGGTTACCCTTTGAAAAAACAATTTCTTGCGATGTAATTAAGTCAACTGCAACAGCACAAAAAGGCATTTTAAGGTCTTGGATGTCAATATCACCCAAATTTTCCTTGACTAGGTCTTGAATTCCGTCCGTTTTTGAAGGCATAAAAAACTTTGATTTTCTTATATCTTTAACTTTAATACCTTTTGCAATTTCGATTATTTCGTCGGGTGTTTTTCCGCCCGCGTACATACAACCGACCAAAGACCCCGCACTTGTGCCCGCGATCATATCAAATTTTATACCATTTTCGTCAAAAGCCTTCAATGCGCCGATATGTGCAATTCCACGAGTTGCACCCCCGCCGAGTGCAAGCCCCACTTTAACCGCCTTATTTTTATTAGGCAAATTGCTTTTTTCTACAAAAAAACCCAATTTTTCTCCTTTCTAGCAAAACACTTTCGCCCCAATTCCCTTTTTTTTAAATCAAAAGTTAATAGAACCCCTTTAACAAGCGTAAATTCTGTTCAACTTTCAAATTGTTGCAAAAATTTACTTTTTCCACCCATATACATCTATTATAAAGTTTAAGCAAAAAAACACAAATAATTTGTGCTTATTTAGTAGTTTTTTTACACAAAAAAAGAAAAAAGACTTAAACGATTTTCTCATTTAGGTCTTTTAACTATTAAAAATCTCAATTTTTTATTAAAAATCACATAAATTTTTAATTATTCTTCGTCGTTGCCATCATTTTCATCATTGCTGTTTAAGAGTGCAAGTTTGTTTTCAATGTCAGCAATATCTTCTTTCAATTGACTTTGGCTACGAACAAGGAATCTATTTGCACTTTCAAGGATAGGATATCTATCTTTATTCTTTTGCATAACTTCTTCACAATGTTGAACAGAAAGTCTAAGTCCTTCAAGAAGGTCAAGTTCTTCGCTAAGCTTTTTTGCTTTTTCTTCGTCGATGTCAACATAGTTGTTAACTCCGTACAAAACAACTTTTTGCTTTGCAACGATAGCTTCTTTTCTTCTAAGTTTTTTCTTGTCGCTGTCAAGCGTCATATTAACACGCCTTAGTGGGACAAATTCCTTTCTATTTGCTGAAAGTTCTTTTTCGTTTTCTTTAAGTCTTTGCTTTAAAACTTCAAGCCTTGCTTCAAGTTCTTCCCTACTTTCGGTTGGCATTTTGACTGTTTGAACATCATTTTGCTTTTCTTCAAGAGCCTTAATTGTTTCTTTGTCACTTTCAATTTGTTTTTTAAGTTCTTCAATTTCACGCTTCAAATCTTCATTTTCAGCAACAATTTCTTGATTTTGCTCTTCTTTTGGCTCTGTTTCTTCAACAACAACTGGTTTTTCTTCGTTTACAAGTGGCAAAACTGCAGGTGTGCTTGCTAAAGTTTCTTTTGTTTCTTCATTTATTTGTTCAATAAATTTTTCAATGTCGTCATCTTCTTTTGGCTCTTCAACTTTTTCTTCTTGGACAGGTTCTTCGCCCATTGCTTTTTTAGCAAGTGCTTCTTCTTCGTCCGCCTTTTCCATATCAACTTGTTGTTCTTCGACGACTTCTTCTTTTGGCTCTTCCTTAACTTCTTCCTTGACTTCCTTTTCTTCTTCAATTTGCTTTACAGGTTCGTCAAGCATTTTTGGACGCGCAACAATTTGGTCTTCGTCAGTTTTTGCGACCTTATTTTTGTTTCTTTTAAAGAAAATGCCGTTTGTGCCATCAACAATGGATATAAACAAATCAGAAAGAAATACTATAACAAATGCAGATACTGCTATAATCCCAATGACACCCAATATACTTAAAAATGTATTCCAAAACATAATTTGCTCCCTTTATTTTTTTTCTATCAGAATTTTACCACATAGGTTGTCAGTTGTCAATATCAAAAATAAATTCGTCACTTTATACACAAAAAAAATCACAAAAACCGCAATTTTAGCGGGAATTATGATGTTTTTAATGTGTTTTTTGCAACTTTTTTACAATTTGACTTACTTTGACTTTTGTTTTAAATCGAAAAAATTATTATCAAAATCAGGTGTATAATCACTACACGCACTTGTCGCGTCTTGAATAAAGCCC
>CAKVCH010000092.1 GCA_934725745.1 uncultured Clostridia bacterium
CCTTATGCTAAATATAAAGGAAAATGCAAATAATCCACATTATGCAAATATGACAAATAAAGAAATCGCAAATTTGTCTGTTGGTAAGAATTTGGCTCAAACAATGTACACATATATTGGTGCGTTTGTGCTTGCTATTCTTTGGTGCATTTTTGGAACGCAAAATATTTTGTATTCACTCCTTAGTTGTTTGGCGGGTATCGCAGTTGTATTAGCAACTCACATCTTTGTTTTACCAGCTTTTTGGGTTGCAATTTCGAGCAAGAAAGAGACATTTACAAAGCAAGGTCTCGCAAAAGTTGAGGCACAACCAGTTAGAGTGGAAAACAAAGACGACGACGCAAAAGTCGTAGAAATTGATGACGACGAAGCGGAAAATGTTGATGTCGAAGTAGCGGAAGATTCAGATAAAGAATAATTTTTAAAAATCACTTTTTCTTTTAATAGATTAAGTGATTTTTTTTAGAATTCATATTGAAAATGATAAAAATATAAAAAGTAGATAGCATTAAAAAATATTTTTGTCACTTTTGACAAAAACTTTTAATAGGAAAGGTATTGACAAAAAACGAATTTGTTGTAAAATTTTAGTAGATAATAATTGTAGCGAAAGATACAAAATTTAGCAAAAAAAGGGAAGAATTATGCAAAGAATTTATCTTGATAATGTCGCGACAACAAAAGTGTCAAATGAAGTTTTGACTGAAATGTTGGATGTTTTGGGCGAAAACTTTGGAAATCCAAATAGTCCACACTCTTTTGGAAGAGATGCTGAAGGGGCTATAGACCTTGCGCGCGACAGAGTAGCAAAAGTTATTAACGCAGATAGGGGCGAAATCTATTTTACATCTGGCGGGACTGAAAGCAACAACTGGGCTATTTATGGCTTGGCAATGGCAAATAGAGTAAAAGGCAACCATATTATCACATCAAAAATTGAACACGAAAGCGTACTTGAATCGTGCAAAAGACTTGAAAAGCAAGGCTTTAAAGTAACTTATCTTAATGTTGATAAGACGGGGCTTGTTGATATTGCAGAGTTGCTTCACTATCTTGACCAAGATACTGTTTTAGTAAGTATTATGGCTGCAAATAACGAAGTTGGTACGATTGAAAATTTGAAAGCTATTGCAAAAATCGCACACGAAAAGGGCGTGTTGTTCCACACAGACTGTGTACAAGCGCTTGGCAACTTTAAACTTGATGTTAAAGACCTTGATGTTGACGCGATGACGCTTAGTTCTCATAAAATTCACGGGCCAAAAGGGGTCGGCGCTCTTTATGTCAAGCACGGAATCAAAATTGACAATTTGATTGTCGGGGGCGAGCAAGAAAGGGGTAAACGCGGTGGAACGCTTAATGTCGCTGGCATCGTTGGTTTTGGTAAAGCGTGCGATTTGCTTATGAACAACTATATTGTTGATTGCAAAAAGATGAAATATCTAAGAGATTATTTTGTGTCAAGTCTTGAAAAGAGTGTTCCAAATGTTACTATTAACGGACACGCACATCAAAGGATTCCAGGGCTTGCGAGTGTGACATTCCAAAATGTCGACGGCGAAGCGTTGATGTGTCTCCTTGACCTTGCAGGGATTGCTGTTTCGACAGGCAGTGCTTGCTCGACGGGAAACAAAGCACCAAACTATGTTTTGCTCGCTATGGGATTTACTAAAGAAGAAGCACAAAGCACTGTAAGATTTTCCTTTTCAATCACAAACACAAAAGACGAAATTGACTATGTTGTGGAAGAAATTAGGAAAGCAACCGAAAAATTGCGTGCTATGTCGCCTATAAAAATGGCAAAGAAAAAGGTTTAATAGGGGGAAGAAAAATGTATAACAAACAAATTATTGATAGATTTGTCGCCCCACATAATATTGGACTTATTAAGGGCGCGGACGCGGTCGGCAGTGCAAAAAACGAAGATTTAGGCGAAGTAGCAAAGGTTTATTTGACCGTTGAAAATGAAATTATTACTGACGCAAAATTTAAAGTCTTTGGATGTATCACTTCAACTGTTGGGCTCGACCTTTTAATGGACGAAATCAAAGGCAAAAATATTGAAGAAATCACAAATGTGAGTTTTGATGAAATCGTTTCGCAAATGGGAGATGTCTCGCGTGAAAAACTTGTCTGTTTGGGACTAATGAGTGATGTTTTGGTTGATGCACTAAAAGATTATCATAAAAAACAACTTAGACTTCAAAAGTTGCGCGAAAGACTTGCTCTTGAACAACAAACTTCGCAAGAAGAATCGCCTTTTCACATCGCGCTAATAGGTGATGACGACTAGTTAAGAAAAGTGGTTATTTTAAAAAACACAATGTCGTTTTGTTCGCAAATTACTTGTGACAAAACGGCTTTTTATATGGTTTTAATTGGTTAAAACATACATAAATTTAACTTTTTTTAAAGCATTTGGTGTAAACTTCTATACTAATTAAAATGAAAAACTTTTTGGGGGAGATAACCTTGAAAAGTTTTTTTGTTAATTTAGAAGAAAAATGTAAAAAATTATTGCATTAAAAATAAGTGTATGTTATACTTGCAATGTTTAAATTCGCACCTAGTATTTTTCTTGTGCCTTTAAATTCAGTTTTTGCTAATTATTTTTAAAGATTAAGCGGAAAATATGAATTTTTTGCAAAATTTTAAAAAAAGTTATTGGCGCTTTTTAAAGGTGGAGTGTGACCAAGCACAAATATTAGGGAAGATAAACAAGAAGGAGGAAAAATAAAATGCCAGTTATTTCTATGAAACAACTATTAGAGGCGGGGGTTCATTTTGGGCATCAAGCAAATAAATGGAATCCAAAGATGAAGAAGTACATCTTTACGACAAGAAACGATATTCATATTATCAATCTTGAAGATACTTCAGTGCTAGTTGACAATGCTTATTTCTTTATTAGAGATATGGTTGCTAGTGGCAAAAATGTTTTGTTCGTCGGAACAAAGAAACAAGCGCAAGAAGCAATACAAGAAGAAGCACAAAGATGCGGAATGTATTACATCGTTAACCGTTGGCTTGGCGGAACATTGACAAACTTTAAGACAATTAGGACTAGAATCGCAAGACTTAACAAACTTAACCAAATGGAACAAGTTGGTGAATTTGAGTTCTTGACAAAAAAGGAAGTTGCTAAACTTAAAGCAGAAAGAGACAAATTGGAAAAAAACCTTGGCGGAATCAAGGATATGACAGAACTCCCTGGTCTACTTTTTGTCGTTGACCCTAAGAAAGAACATATCGCAATCAAGGAAGCAAGAGAACTTAACATTCCTATCGTTGGAATCGTTGATACAAACTGCGACCCTGATGATGTTGACTACCCAATTCCAGCAAACGACGACGCTATAAGATCAGTAAAACTTATTGTAAGTGCAATGGCTGACGCTGTTATCGAAGCAAAAGAAGGCGTTTCACCTAGACTTAGTGCTGAACAAGAAGAAAACGCGGACGCTCAAGAAGAAGTCAATATGGCAGATATGCTAAGCGCTGAAAATTCAGCAAAATAAGATAAAAGGGGAATAATTATGATTAACGCAAGTGATATTAAAGATTTGAGAGCGAAGACAGGCGCAGGAATGCAAGACTGCCAAAAGGCACTTGCTGAATGCAACGGCGATATGGAAAAAGCGGTCGCATACCTTAGAGAAAAGGGCGTTG
>CAKVCH010000093.1 GCA_934725745.1 uncultured Clostridia bacterium
GTACTCATATCTTAATCTTTCCACTCTTTTTGAAAGCCCGTCTTCAAAGTTTAGCATAAGTTCATCCATATTTTCTAACATATATATACCCCTTTAATTTTTATGCAATTTTTCTAAGTTTTCGCACAAAATGTGACATTTTTTAAAATTTTTACAAAAACTCAAACAAAAATCAAAATATAAGGCACTTCGCCCTATTCTTTTGCAATTCTACAAGTTATTGTACTATTTCTTGCTAAAATAACCAAATGTTTTTTACATATTTTGTAATGAAATATTGCGAAAAAACTACAAATACTACGAGTAAAGGGGGAAAAGTATGAAAAGTGATGTTTTGTTTGGAATGATTGTTGGGTGTATGGTGGGTGCAACTCTCGTAACATTTTGCAAACCGACTCAGAATATAATTAAAAAGGGTGCAAAAATGATAAAAGACGAAGCAGAAAATGTTTTTAACAAAAACAAAGACGACGAAGAAGAATAAATTAGACAATAATTCTAAAAAGTAAAAAGGCAAAATTTGAATAACATCAAGTTTTGCCTTTTTTACTTAAAAATAATTTACTTTTCTTTTCTAAATTGATTCAAATCTCTTTTTAATGCCTAAATCACAAAAGATTAACTTTTGGAGTTAAAATGTTTTTGTGCTTGCTTTTTACTTACTTTGATTTTAAAAGAGTTAAAATTTGTTTTGTGAGTTTTTCTTCAGACAAATTAAAGTAGTCAAGAACTTCGTCCGCTTTTCCACTTTTGCCAAATTGAGTTAAATTTATAACATATTTAGGGTCGGTTGCATACTTATACCAAATGTTATCCGAACTACTTTCAACGCAAATAATAGGTTTCGACCTATCAAGTATGTTTTCTTGATATTCTTGTACTTGCGCGTCAAAGATTTCTGTACTAGGCATACTCACAACACGACATTTTACCCCTTTTTTCGACAATTTTTGTGCCACTTTGTACAAAGTCACACAGTCGCTTCCTGCTCCACAAAGGGTCGCAGTAAAGTTCTCTTCGTCTTTTAAAATGTAGCCACCATATGCTGTTTTGTCATAATCATCACCCACATAATCAAGCACCTGCCTTGGGATAACAATTGACACTGGACGAGAGTTTGAAAAATAAAATTTTAGAGCCCCCGCAAGTTCGTTTCTTCCACAAGGACGAAACACAATTAAATTTGGCATTGCTCTTAGAGTCGCGAGTTGCTCGACGGGTTGATGTGTTGGACCGTCTTCCCCAACCGCTATTGAATCGTGCGAAAAATAGTATAAAACTGGGGTATTCATAAGTGCCGACAATCTAATTGCTGGCGTCATATAGTTTTCGAAACTAAGAAATGTTGAACAAAAAGCACGAATTCCCTTGTTGTGAAGCGCTATTCCATTGCAAATTGCCCCCATTGCGTGTTCCCTGATTCCAAAAGACAATGTTTTCCCTGTTGGATTTCCGATATCAAAACGAGAGCCATTTTCGTAGCAAAACATAGTCGAAGGGGACAAGTCCGCACTCCCGCCAATAAATGATGAAACAAATTGGCAAGAATTTAAAATTTCTTTCCCCGCTTTTCGCATATCGACTTTGCCATTTTCCGGAACGATATGTGAAAACTTAAATTTAAAATCACTACTTGTTAGCGCGTGATATTTTTGTTTCTCAGCAACCTTATATTTTTCTAAAAGTTGTTTTTCTTTTTCGTACCTTTCTATTTTTTCTTCAAGCAATTTTGAAATATATTCTTGCGCTTCTTGTGGAATTTTGTAATCCTCTTCAAAATATTTTAGATTTTTTCTCAAAGTATCGATTTGAGCGCGATTTAAAGGCTTTCCGTGAACGGAATTTTGCCCTACAAATTCACTTCCATAACCTATTTTTGTTTGACAAATAATAATTGTTGGTTTAGTTGCTTTCTTTGCCTTTTTTATTGCTTTATCAATTACATTCACATCGTTTCCATTTTGGACTTTAATGACATTCCAATTGCAAGCAAGAAATTTCTTTTCGACATCTTCTTGATTTGAAATTTTTGTCGAGCCTTCAATTGTAATGTCGTTTTTATCATACAAAAGGATAAGTTTATTTAATCTCAAATTTCCAGCCAACGACACCGCTTCTTGCGCAACGCCTTCCATAAGGCATCCGTCCCCGCAAAAACAATATGTGTAGTGGTCAATAGGAGAATATGCACTATTTTCCCTAAAATTTTCTCTCAAAAACCTTTCCGCCACCGCAAGCCCCACACTCATTGCAATCCCTTGCCCAAGGGGCCCCGTTGTCGCATCTATTCCGCCGAGTTCAACTTCTGGATGTCCACAAGTCTTGCTCCCTAGTTGCCTAAAATTTTGCAAATCCTTGTTTGAAACATTAAAGCCAAAAAGGTGCAATGTAGCATAAACTAAAGCGCTTGCGTGCCCCGCCGAAAAAACAATTCTGTCGCGATTTATATATTTTGGGTCCTTTGGATTAAAAAACATATTTTTATAAAGCGCCAAAAAGATTGGTGCCCCATCAAGAGCCACGCCAGGGTGTCCTGAATTCGCTTTTTCAATTTCAAGACAAGAAGTTACTCTCAAATATCCAGTTAATAAATCGTCAATTTTCATATTGTTATCCTATTTAATCTTTTTTAAAGAACTTTTTTAGTGCTGAAACAACTTTTTTTTCAAGACGGGCACTATCCGTACATTTATCAAAAATCTGCAAATCTGAATGACTCTTGCAAAAGTCAAGGCGGTTTTGGAGAGACAAAAGCAAAACTTTTTTTTCCTGGTCTGTTAACCTATTCTTGCTTGCAATATAATTATGAATGTCTCGTTGTTTGCCATTAACAAAAACAACATAGCCGTTTTGCGATAATTTTTCGCAATTTGAGTCGCTCGCAAAAACGGAAAGCGGAAGATATATAAATGAATTTTCGTAGTGAGAAATTTCAAACATAATATGGTCTTTTAACTCGTTTAAATATTCAATTCCGCAGAGATTTTCAATAGTTTTCTCGCTGTTTGTCAAGTAATATTCTATAAGCGCTTCCACATCAGCAAAATAAAGGTCAAAATATTTTGCCAACCTTTTTGCAGTTTCCCTTATTGTACTTTCATTAAAGCCTATTAAAATTATGTTTGTTTTCAAACTCATATTCCCCTTTTGCAAGGACTTCTCCGAGCCACATTTATTTGTAATTTAGTTGTATTGTAGCACAAATTTTTGGTATTGTAAAATTTTAGCCGACATTTTCTTATTATAGTTTTGATAGATTTTTTTTAAAAATTTTGCCTTTTTTTATTTTTTGCAAGTTAAAAAATTTTATTTAACTATTTTTATCACTAAACAACATATAATTATAAATGTATTGTTGGGCGTAGCCCGATAGGTCGCCAAAAATAGATACAAAATAGTCGGAAATTTTCTCATCTGTTCGCGGAATATCGCAAAAATCTTTGTATGCCTTTCTTATCCAAGTGTCAACAGGAAAAACATCTGTCCTTGAAAAACCAAAGAACAAAATGCAATCCGCCACCTTTCGCCCGACCCCACATAGAG
>CAKVCH010000094.1 GCA_934725745.1 uncultured Clostridia bacterium
CTTTTCACACGCGCGCGAAATAAAATCAAGCCCGTTATAACAACTGTCGCACAAATGGCACTTTCCGCCACCAATTATCTCTGTTTCACATAAAGCGCAACAAAAATCTTTTCCAAAAAGGGCATTTAGTTCAGCCATAAATGTCGTCCGCCTTAGATTTTTGAAGTTTTATAAGTTCGCACAACATACTATTGCGTTTTGCGGTGTAATTATTGTAAATCATTCGCGCAATGCTCTTTTTTTCGCCAACCAAAACAACCAATTTCTTGGCACGCGTAACAGCCGTGTATAAAAGGTTTCGCGTGATAATCTGTGGCGACCCACTCACTACTGGCACGACGACCGTGTCAAATTCGCTCCCTTGACTTTTGTGAATGGTGGTTGCGTAACATACAAAAAGTTCGCCCACTTCGGCGCGTGTGTATGTCGCGACTCTGTCGTCATCAAAAGTAACAATCGTTTCGCCGTTTTGAAAATCAATCTTGAGAATACGCCCCATATCGCCATTAAAGACGCCCGTTCCCTTCTCAATCATTCCGTTTTTAAGCGTTTTGTGCCATTCAAGGTCGTAATTATTTATAACTTGCATAACCTTATCACCTTCGCGCAAAATGCGGTTTTCAAAAGCGATTTCGTGCTTTTTAAAAGCTGGTGGATTGATTATTTCTTGAAGTTTTCTATTCAAATTCTCAACCCCGCACATTCCCGACTTCATCGCACAAAGGACTTGAATGTCCATTGACTCGCATTTTCTAAAAGCAGGCAGACGCTCGGTCACAAGTTTCACAATGCAATCAAACATATCTTCGCCGACCGCTCTATTTTCGTAGAAAAAGTCGGTCGAATGATTGCTAAGGTCGGGCATTTTGCCAGTGTTTATAAGGTGAGCGTTTGTGACAATCAAACTCTTGTCGTCTTGCCTATAAATGTGCGACAATTTGACACAACTTATAACATTGCTGTCTATAATGTCTTTTAAAACATTCCCAGCACCCACACTTGGCAACTGGTCCTTATCGCCGACGAGCACAAGTTTACAACTATTAGGTAGCGCTCTAACGAGCGAATAAAATAGATTAACATCAACCATCGACATTTCGTCCACAATAACAACATCCGCGTCAAGTTTGTTTTTCTCGTTATATTTAAAACGCGGTGAGTCGCCGTCCTTGTAAGTCACTTCAAGCGCCCTATGAATGGTGCTTGCGTCGTATCCGCACGCCTCGCTCATCCTTTTGCTCGCGCGTCCAGTTGGCGCCAAAAGAAAAATCTTTCTTGTGTAATTGCTACACGCTTGCAAAATCGCTTTCACAATTGTCGTTTTCCCAGTACCAGGACCACCAGTTATAACAGTAACCTTGCCCTTGACCGCTTGACGAATGGCGTCTTTTTGCGTCTCGTGAAGTTCAATCTTGTTTATGCGCTCGTACTCGGTTATTTCCGTCTCTACATCGACTTTGTTGTCAAGTTCGCTTATGTCAAGAAGAATAAGTTTGCTCGCAATGGTCGACTCCATATAGTAAAAACTTTTGAGCGCCACACACTCTTTGTCGTGATATGTAAACCTTTTTATAACATTTTCAATTTCAAGTTTTTCAATTTCGCCGTCAAATAGCGGAGAAAGCGTCTCTTCGTCGATTTTAAGCAAATCAAAAACTTGCCCAAAAAGGTCGTCACGCACAAGGAATGTGTTGCCCATTTTCTCGCTCGACTCTTTAAGAATATGTAAAATCCCAGCACGCACGCGAAAATCACTAGTTAAACTAATCCCCATATTTTGCGCAATTTTATCGGCGGATAAAAAGCCCACACCGTCAATATCTTCAACAAGCCTATAAGGATTTTGAGACACTATGTCAACAGTTTTGTCTTTGTAAATATTGTAAATTTTTAACGACAAATTAAGCGAAATGTTGAATTGTTGCAAAAAAATAATCGCGTTTTGCGACCCCTTGACTTCAGCATAACTCTCGCCAATTTGTATCGCGCGCTTTTCGCTTATACCCTTAATTTCAGAAAGCCTAATCGGCGAATATGCCATAATGTCAAGCGTGTCCACTCCAAATTTATCCACAATGCGCTCAGCGGTCACGACGCCTACGCCAAAAATTAGACCGCTCCCAAGATATTTTTTAATGCCTTCTATGCTCTTTGGTTCAATGGTTTTTAAACTCGTAAAAGCAAATTGCCTACCAAATTTGCTGTGTTTGACCATTTCGCCTTCAAGTTCAACATCTTCACCAATATTTACATTCGCGGTCTTGCCAACACATGTAAGATAATCGTCCTTGTATTCAACAACAAGAACGGTATACCCATTTTCATTATTTCTATAAACAATTTCTTCGACATTCCCGCAAATCTTCATATTTTTATTTTATCTCTTTTCCCCATTTCTTGCAACTATTTGTTAACCGAAAAGAAAAAAAAAAGACATATTTACTAGAAAATATTTAAATAGTTGTTAAAGTATATACAGTACCCCTTTTTATTCCCCCAGACAAAAAACCAACCCTAGTTTTATCTTCTAAGGTTGATTTTTTTTATAGAAAACAACAAAAATTGTCAAAAATTTTACTACTTGTCACCCATACTTAACTATTTTTGGTCCAAGCGTAATTCCGATAAGTTGATCCCAAATATGTTGCATTTTGCGCTGGGTCAGTTACACTAATTGTGTTAGAATTAACCGTCCAAGTACTAACCGTATCTTCAAATATAATATTTTTCAAACTCGGATTATTATAAAAGGCATTTCTCCCTATGCTTGTCACACTATTTGGTATCGTTATTGTTTTTAATCTATAACAACAATATAGAGCATATTCTCCTATTTCCGTAACATTATTTGGGATGTTCACACTATCTAGTATATAACAGTGAGAAAAAGCATTACTCCCTATACTTGTCACACTGTCTGGTACCGTTATACTTTTTAATTCGTAACAGCCAGCAAATGCAGGTCCAATACTTTTTACGCCATCTGGAATAACGGAAGTTTTACATCCAAGTCTCAAGGAATTGTCTGATATCCTTACAATACAGTTACCAGAAGAATAGTAAACTGTATTATTTTCTGAGACCGTTATGCTTGCTAAGGCACTACAACCATAAAAAACATCTGTACCTATTTCCGCAAGACCTTTTCCTATCGTTAAGCTTATTAAGTCTCTACACTCATAAAAAGCCCAAGCTTCTATACTCGTCACACTATCAGGTATTGTTATACTGGTTAGCCCTTTGCATTCCTGAAAAGCTCTATACTTTATACTTGTCACTCCATTTGGAATAACAGAAGTCTTACAACCTTTAATTAACAAATTGCTAGATTTCTTTACAAGACAGTTTCCAGAAGAATAATAAGTAGAGTTATTTACCGACACAGTTATACTTGTTAGTCCAATACAATCAGAAAACGTTGAATTCTCAATATTATTCACTCCAGCGCCTATTGTTATATTTGCTAAACTACTACAGTTCATAAAAGCGCAATCCCCTATACGCGTTACACTATCTGGTATCTTTATATTTGTTAAG
>CAKVCH010000095.1 GCA_934725745.1 uncultured Clostridia bacterium
GTATTTTTTGTAGGCACAGTACACTAAAAGGTCGTTCGTCCTATCGATTTTTTCTTTGTCAAAAGTAAGTGTGGCGAACCAATCAAAATCATTCATTGAAAGGAGCATGTCAAGTAATATTTTAGTGCGCCGAGTAGAACATCCCAATGAATACTGAATTTCACTCTTTTTATAAAGTCTAACTTCGCCAGTTTCTTTTATAAACTTATATCTAATCCCGTTAATATCTATCGGTCGACTTTTCTTTTCTATGTGTTGTTTATTTGATTTGAAATAAACAGACGATAGAGTTTTGTCACGATAGATTCTATCTTTTTTAAACAAATAGTAGGCAGTTTCTAATTTGCGACACGCTTTCATAAAAACTCCCTTTAATTTTTTTATTCCGTTAAGCGTTACTATTGTCAAGTAAAGTAACGCGCTCGCACGGGGCACGGGGCAAGCCCTTGGCCCCAGTGCGAAAACATCGTTATCTTTCTACTAGTTTTTCTCTTTTTGGGCTCTGCCCAAACCCGCAAGGGACTCGTCCCTTGACCCATTTATCACTCGCCGTTAGGCAACCAAACCCCGAAACAATGTTATTGTTCGTGGTTTGTATTGAAAGAGTTTAGTTCGCTTGTGAAATCGTCAAAGGCAGAAGTGCTGTCGCACTCGTTGATTTTTTGTTCCAAAAAATAATCTGCTTTTTCCTTGACAATTTCACTGCGCTTTTTCGGTTTTTCAGCAAGATATAAAGGACGAAGCCCCGATATTGCGATTTTTAGTTTGTTTAAAAGTCCAATTTTAAAACCGCACTCTTCAAGATAAAGCAAGTTATAAATTTCGATTTCCTTAAACTTGGCTTTCATATTTTTGTAAATATATTTTGCTATTTTGTCATTAAATTTTTCTGGAACATAGTCAGCCGTATCAAGCATATGAGAAAAGGTCTCATAATATTTTGTTAATGTTTTGTTTATAAGCTTGTTTTTATTAAAATTCAACTTGCTTTTCTCCTTTGATAATAATTTTCTGGCAGTTCATCGTCCATTTCTTGTAAGTATTGTATATAGCCTTGCAATGTTTCTTCTGTGTCTTTGCTTTCATTGTAGTCAATGTCTTCGTCAAAATGTCCTTCGTAGAACTTTGGCTTGCAATTTTGACTGTCATAACACTCAAAAACATTGTAATTTGCTGTTACTGTTTCTTCGGTATAGCACTCTTTATCTTTCTTGCCACTTGCCATATATCTGTCAAATAGGCTACTGTTATCAATTTTTCTTATTTTCCAAGTCAAACTCTTAACTTTGCCGTATTCGTTATAATCTATGTCAAGTTTTATTATTTCAATAAACTGTGCTAGTTCTCGAATGTTTACATCAATTAACATGGGCCTCTGGGTGTCGAGATATATGTCTAGGTTATTATGCCCGTGCTGTTCATACCACCTTGATTGCCACTCTGGAAAGTACATACTCATACGGCTATTTAAATACTTTTGGGCTTCTGTGATACCGATACACTCGAAAGGTAAGTTGAAGTGTGTTTTTACAAACTTATTTGCAAAACCTAGTCTATATGGATTTATTCTACGGCTAAAGCGTGGACTATATCCAAACTTTTTGAATTTACAGTCATAGTTGGCTGAAACGCAGTGAATAGGTATAGTCTTTATATTTGTAAAGCCGTTTTGCACTTTGTTTACAAGTTCCATTTGCATTCTTCGATTTCGTTCACGGTTAAAAGCAGTTTGGTTTAAAAGGTGGGTCATAAAACAAGTTTTGCCAGTTCTCGGTGGTGCAAAAATAATGGTTATCATTATTTAAAAACTCCTAAATACAAAGGGCAAAGGACATATAGACCTTTGTAGACTTATAAGAAAAATTCAAACCACCTTTTTGTTGGACTTTACATTTCCCGTCGAAGTCATTTTCAGTGTGATAGGTTGAACGCAAGAAAGAAGAATTACCAATATTATCTAAGAAAAATATATCAGTTCTAAACAATTCGTTATTTTGATAATACTCATAGGTTTCGCCTTCTAAATCTAGTATTGCGTCGCTTCCAGAAGAAATTTCCGAGTGTGAAAGCAAGAATAGTTTGCAATTTTCGGCGCCGAGTTCGGTTTTTGATGTGTAGCGCTTTTTGCTTACTTCTTTAATAGAGTTTCTAAGGTCTTCTGGAAGATTATTGTACACAGTTTCGAGTGCATTAAGCGCTTCTTCATAAAATGCGTAGCTTAAAGTTGGGCTTATTTCGGAAAAATCAAGGCTATGAACAAGTTTAAAAGTTATACCCGCTTTGCCAGTTCCATTAGATAAGTCGTCGTGATTAAACCCTATAATTTTAAGTGACGATGTAACGGTATTTCCTTTGTGTGTAAAAGTAATTTCTTTTTCGTCACCCAAGTTAAAGAATGAACGCGCTTGTCCGCTTTTTAAAATATTGTTAATTTCCGAAAATGACATTTCGTTTAATGTCTTGTTTGAAAACATAGAATAGAAAGTCATATTTTGTGACATTTCAATTTTTGATAGGTCAACAGTAGAAATTTTATCTTGTGACCAACCGATAAATTTATATCCATCATCACTAGTTGGATTTTCGGGTGGAATAGGGAATTGTCCTTTTTCAACGAGTTGAGTTTCTATTATGACATCGTTATGTATAAAGACCGCGTCAAATTTATATGTAATATCAGCAAAATAATAGGCGTTTTCTTCGGCTATTTGGGCGGAATTAAGCAAAACATCGTTTTTCTTCCATCCATTAAAAACCGCGTGGTCATTTGAATCAACCGAAGGCATTGATAGTTCAGCGCCTTTATCTGTAATCGAAGAATGATAAATTGTATCGTCAATTAAAAATATTGAGACAACTTTTCGACCAGACTTAATATCTTCGATGTATTCTTTGTAGCCCGATATTTGAGCCATTAGTTCCGCTTCTTTCGAGTTGCCTTTATCAAGCCCTTCGTTATATGATTTTTCCTTTTCGGAATCAACATAGTCTTTTGAATAAATAGGGTCGCCTTTAATCATAAGTTTAAAAGTGTCTTGGTTCTTGACTGTGAAAAAAGTACAAAGCCCAACGACTGTTAGTAACAACACCCAAAAGAGCGTTTTAAAAAATATTTTTATATTCATTAGTTCTCCTTTTATTAGTTTTTAGCCTTATATGTGAAGTATCCTGTGGTGTAGTTTGCATAAGTTGCATCGGTTTTTGAACTGTCATAACTGATTGCGCCAACGAGATTGATACAACCTACAAACATTCGCTTGCTTGAAGAAACATTTAAAATTGAAAAGGCGTCACTAACATAAATAGTGCTTAATGGGGAATTGTACACCCAAAACATTCCATCCATATTAGTTACATTATTGGTATTAAATGAAGATAAATCTAATACATTTAATGAATTACAACCAGCAAACATATAACTCATATTTATAACATTTCCTGTATCAAAACAATATAGATTTAATGTTTCTAAACTAAGACAACCATCAAACAGAGCCGACATATTAATAACTTTACTT
>CAKVCH010000096.1 GCA_934725745.1 uncultured Clostridia bacterium
GGTTTGCCGAAAACATAAACTTCACTTGGTCAAAGCCATTAGAATTTAAAGACTTTTCAAATGTATCAAGTGTTGGAATGTCATTGAATGCGACCTTAAATCTTGCATTTTTCATCCCCAAATCTTTTAACTCTGCATTAGTCTTGCTTTCAAAATCACGCGCAACTTCACGCCTTGCCTTTCCAAGTTTTAATGCTTTATTGTATAAGTCGCTTATAACATTCTTTCTATCTAAAAGCAGTTTTTCAAGGGTGTCGCGACTATTCAAAATCCTATCATAATCATTTCTTGCTTGTGACAGAAAATCAAAGACATCTTGCAATGTCGCGCCATATTTTCTCTTAATCATCTTAATTTTGTCAAGTCGAGCATCAATTTCTTCAAACTCGTCTTCATCAAAATTGCAACTCTCCTTTTTGTCTAAAAGAAGTGATGAAATATCCATTGCTTCATATTTTAGATTTTCAAGTCTTTCAATTACAGCGTTTAAACTATCGTCATATTTCACTATTGAAGTTAAACTTGAAACAGCCCCTTTCAAGCCGTCTACAATAGAAGAATTGCCATCAAATTTTGAACACGCAAGCGCCAAATTATCATAAATCTTTCCGCTATTTTGCATTAGGATTTTTTTCTGAGTCAAATCATCGTCTTCGCCAGGTTCTAGCTTAGCATCTTCAATTTCCTTTATTTGATAAGATAAAAGGTCAAGCATTCTTTCTTGATTTTGAGTTGAGCCGTTGAGTCCAGCGATTTGCTTGTCTATATTTTGGAGTTTATCGTATGAAATTTTAAAATTATCAAAAAGTGATTGGTCTTTTATAAAAAGGTCAACAATTCCAAGGTGAAATTTGTCAGAAAGTAGTTTTTGGTGCTCATGCTGACCGTTTATATCAACTAGAAGTACTGACAATTTTTTAAAAGATGTTGCAGAAACAACTTCACCGTTTATCCTAAGTTCGCCCTTCCCTTCGCTAGTTAATTTACGAGACAAAACAATTTCGTCATCAAAATCAATATCATTATCTCGCAAAAACCTTTCAACTTCATCAACAAAAGGCGCAGAAAAACTTGCAACAACTTTCATAAAATCTCGTCCTTGCTTAATAAGCCCCTTATTCGCTTTTTCGCCCAAAACGAAGCAAAGAGAATCGATTATAATGCTCTTTCCCGCGCCCGTCTCACCCGTCATAACGGTCAAATTAGGTGAAAATTCAATTGATAAATTATCAATCAATGCCACATTCTGAATATCTAAACTCTTTAACATATTTAAATTATATCAAATCATTAAAAAAAAGACAATGCACAAACAGTACATTGTTAAATTTTTTCGTCTTTTTTTAAAAAATACATCAATTTCAAATGTTACATTTACATATTAAGATGCAATAAAATGAAAAATCTTTAAAATTTTTATCAATTTGAAAGAGACTCAAAATGCACCTTTTAAAAAATACACTCAATAAAATTTAGTTAACAATTTAAAATTGAATCAATTTTTCTAGTGCAATATTCCGCGTCTGTCTCGTTTTGTAAAATAATTAAAACTGTGTCAATTCCATAAACTATCCCAAGAACATTATCAAGGTTGAGCTTGTCAAAAATGGAACAAACACTACTTGCAAGCCCTTTCAAAGTTTTAACTAGGACATTGTTGTTAAGGGCTTTAAATGAAATGACAGATTCCTTTAACATAAATATGTACTTGTTAGAAGTTTGGTTAGGCGCGTCAGACACAGCATATTTATATTTTCCTGTTTCATTTGACTGGATTTTTATAAGACCAAGTTCCTTAATATCACGACTAATTGTTGCTTGCGTAACATCAAAACCGCCCGAAGCCAAGCGTGAAACAAGTTCATCTTGAGTTTCAATCTCGTACAAAGAAATTAGTTCCAATATCTTAGATTGTCGACTGCTTCTTGCCATATCAAAACACCGCCTTTTCATAAATATTCATAGGTTATGTTTTGATTATACAATTTTTTAAATAATTATGCAATAGTAAATGTATAAATATTCATAAATATTTTTTATAATTATGCAAAATTGCGAATAAAAATGATTTTATAAAAGAATAAACATACAAAACGCCCTATAAAACGCCTTTTTGTCTTAAAAATAACAAGGTGCGTCATTCTGTATCTTTGAAGAAAAGGATTTATTTTTAGACCGCTCGAGTCACTACCTAATGTGCGTCTTGTCAATTATCCTTGCAGAAAAATAATCCTTTTTAAATTAACTTCACTTTGCAAAAACTTGTATTTTAAAAAAAATTTTTAACTTAAAAAGAGTGTTAAAAATTTACTTGCTTTGCGAAGCACTCTTCTCTTTCCCCTTTTTGCGTTTTCGTGAAAATAGCTTAAAAAACAAAAATAGATTGGCAATTTTTTTGACAATTTGACTAGAATGGTTCACTGCATAATTTTTTGAAATCGCCTTTAATAAAACAGTTAAACCCGCGATAAACGAACTTGTTAATGCGCCGATGAATATTTTTACACTGGATAATTCTATGTTTTTGGACAAAATCATCGCTATCATAGTTCCACTTACGCCACATAAAATCCCGCAAATATCGCCCACAACATCACACAAAATTGATGACACCTTGTCCGACGATTCAACTAGTTTTAAACAAATATGGTATCTTCTTTTGTCTAATTTTTCTTGTTTTAATTTTTCGATTTGGCAAGATGTTATCGCAAGACCAAACATATCTGAAAAAACATTTGCAAGCATAAAAACAACAAGTAAAATTAAAGCAATAATTAGATTGGCGCGAGTTAACATCATTTCAGAAAAAAGACTTAAAAGTAACGATGTCGAAAAAGCAAGCAGACTTATTTTTGCTAGCCACCTTTTCTGCCCCGCGCCAGTCGAATATATTGATACCTTTTTTTGTTTTACAATTTTCATCACACCAGCCTTTTACTTTTCAACTTAAAACAATTACTTGTCCAAAATTAAGCATAAAAAAAGTCTCATATATGTATATGAAACTTTTTTTTATTTTATTATTTTGATTTTTAAAAGACATATTTATTTTAAGCATTAAACAAAGTTAATGGTCTGTATGCTTAATTTTAAATAAAAAGGTTTTAATTACTAGCGACCTTGCATAAGTTAATTATAAAATGAAATAAGTGATGTTGTTGTACTTCTTTGTTCACAAATCTTTACAAATTCTTTATTTTGATTTTGTAATAAAGCCGCATACATTTTCTGAGTTGAACTTTTTACGAGATTTGAGATATGTCGTGTATATCTAAAAAAATTTTCAAAATAGTTAGGATCCTCTATATAACGATCATAAAAACCGCTTAAATCCATCTCCATTACATAATCCACAGAAAAATTGTTCTGAATCTCTTCTCGCAAATTTCTAAATTTACTTTCAAATTCCTTTTTACTATTATTTTCTACAAAATCGTAATAAATTAGAAAATCTAAAGGCTCTCCCAATATATACTTTCTTGCAATAAAGCCCTCTTCCCGGCATATTC
>CAKVCH010000097.1 GCA_934725745.1 uncultured Clostridia bacterium
AAATTAGACGACTTGAAATAAGAAATGGTGCTAAATTTATCGTCGCGATTGCTGGTTCAATTTTACTTATGCCAGGACTTCCAAAAGTACCCGCTGGCGCAAAAATGGCTATAAATGACGGGGTAATTTCGGGCTTATTTTAAAAAAAAAATTTAAGCCCTTATACTATTTTTTACAAAAATTTGTCTATCAATAAATTTATTTTTGTCAAATTTATGAGCATAAAAAATTTTAATAAAATAAATATGTTTTAATTATTGATTTTATATAAATATAAAAGGGCGGTCTTTTAACCGTCCTTTTTCTATAAAGATATATTTAGTCTGCATAGTTTGTAAAATAGTTCTGAATAAGAACAACTGGTGTTCCTTTATCTCCACTTCCGCTTGTAAGGTCAGCAAGGGAACCCAATAAGTCAACATATCTTCTAGGCGTTGTTCCTTGAGTTGCCATACTTCCTTTCAAATTTTTATCTTTATTTTTAATTTCATTTTTCATTGCTTTAATAAGTTCATCTCCGCGAAGGTTAGCAAACTTATTGTCTGATAAAAATTTAAGTTTAAGTTCGTTTGGCGTTCCATTTAGTCCAGATGTGTAGGCCGGGGAGACAACAGGGTCTGCAAGTTCCCAAATTTGACCTACTGGGTCTTTAAAAGCGCCGTCACCATAAACCATAACTTCGACTTTTTTGCCCGTTCTTCTTAACATTTCTTTTTGGATGTTTTCAACAAGAGTTTGCCCGTGTTCTGGAAAAAGTTTAATCCTATCTTCGGTAGATTTATTTGACCCCAAAAGCCCATACTTTGAATTAAAACCGCTTCCATCGACCGATTTATTCATAAGGTCGCACAAAGTAATAACTTTTTCACCACCCGCTTCAATAATAGCCTTTTTAGTCCTTTCTCTTGTGTGAATGTCAGCACATATTACATTTTTTGTATATTTTAAAATTGTTTCAGGGCGGTTGGAAAGAATAATGTCCGTATTTTCTCCGCCATATTCTTTAAATAAGTCTATGTAATTTATCCCAGTGAAAGTGTGAAAAGGATGGTTAAATTTTTTATTAAACTCCTCGCCCGAGAACTCATCTTCATATGGATTTACATCTGATTTATAGAAAATTTCTCTATCCAAAATGGCATTACCGACTTCGTCGCTAGGATAGGAAAGTTGAATAATAAGTTTTTTGCAACCCTTTGCTATTCCTTTTAAAATCATAGAAAATCTGTTTCTACTAAAAATAGGGAAGACAAGTCCAACAACTTTGTCACCAAACTTAGACTTTACATCTTTTGCAATTTGTTCGACCGTCGCATAATTTCCTTGTGAAATGCCAACAACGGCTTCTGTCACGCAAATGACATCACGGTCATTTATAGCGACTTTTTCTTTCTCTGTTGCGCTAATTACACTATCACAAACGATCTCGCAAAGGTCGTCGCCTTCTTTAATAATAGGTGTTTTTATTCCTCTTGAAATAGTCCCAAATGTATTCATATTTTTTCCTTTTAAATTGCATTTTTTCTTTAAAACTTGTTTTTTTAGTTGTCTGAAACAAGATTTTCAAACACATATTCATATATTTGAGCCGCTTTTTTGCCCCATTTTTTACCCGCTGCGACGGCAGCATTGCGGGTAGATGTTTTAAGCCTAATTTCAAATAAAGAAGAGCCCAAAGTAGGGTCTTTTATTCTTAAAACCAAAGTGTGTGAGCCGTCATTGTTTTTAAAATATTCATAAACATATTCTTGGTTGCGTTTAAAAACCATACGATTTTGTTTTGCATATTCGGCTATTTCTTCGCGAGTGTGTTGTCTAATCCTATTATAAAAATGTGCCAGACAATTTCTTCCATCAAGAGTAATTGTGTATCTAATGTCTTTTGGGTCAACTTCAACATCTGCACTTGTGAGTTTACATATAAAGTTTGCGTCAAGGAGTTTTGCTAGCGCGTCCTGACAATCCATATATCTTAACCAATCATTCCTATTTGTGCAAATATCGATTATTGATTCTTCGGTCAAAGGAATCTCCATTCTATCAAGCACAAATAGAAGAATGAGTTTTTTTACAGTTTCTTCTAAAACTAAATCCATTTTTGCTCCCATTTTAGTGATAATCCTTCAATAATATATCATTTGACCCAAAAAAAATCAATTAAAAAGATAATAAAACTATAAAAATCGTTTTGAAATAGCCAATTTTGTGCTACAATATGGGTGTCTTTAAGATAGAAGACTAAATTCTTGAAAAAGATTTTATAAATTGGTGTTAAAATTTAATAAATACTTTAAAGTTAAAAAACAAAAAAGTTACTTGATAAAAGGGAGAATAAAATGACAATAGAAAAATCAGAGATTGAAAAATTCTTTTCAGCGTGTGATGAGTTTATAAATGGTAAATTTATTTTAGCAGATATTAAAATTGCAAAACTACTGCGCGCAATAACAGAATCTCCTACGATATACAATATTGTTGCTGAGAACTTGATTAACTATGATTATAAAAAGGAAAGCGTGCTTTTGGAAGAAGATTGCAAGGCAAAAAATGACGGAAATCTTATTCTTCCAGAAGACAAAGATGTCGTTATCCCATATGTGTTTTCGTTGCTTGTTGAAATAGATAGTAAGCAAATTAACTTTAACGAGTACTTGGAAAATAACTTTGTAAGTGCAAGTTCTCAAAAGGAAGAATATGAAGCATTCGCTTATTGCATTATTATTCCTTTTAAAAATGCGATTGCAAAAGCAGTTGGGCTAGATATAGACGCTGACGAAGAAAATTGTAAAGACTTAAAAGAAGATTTGCAAGAAAACGAACCTAAAATAGAGCATTCTAATGACGAAAAAAATGAAGAAGTCAAAGAGATTGAAGAAAAAGACGAAGAGACCTTGCTTTTTGATAGGTTATCAAGAATGGCAAGCATAATTGACGACAAATTGATTTTCATCAATAAGCCAATAAGAAGGTCAAATATTGAACTTCTTGTTGACGCTTTAAAAGAAGCGAGCAGAATGCAGAATATAAAAATTATTTTGGCTCTTGTTATGGCTTTAAACGAGTTTGCACATAAGGAAAGGAAAATTAAGCGTGAACTTGACGAAATCAACTCAATTTGCTTAGAATTTTTTAAAGAATAAGTTGCTTAAAAATAACAACATTTATATAACAATAAAAAAGAGTGATAGGACTATAAAAAGTTCTACTCTCTTTTTTTATCTTTGCATAGTAGTGGCACAAAATTTAGAGCAAAATGGCACTAAAAAGTGTACTTATGAAAATTGTTATAATAGTTTGCGTGACTTTTGTAAGTAAAAAATAAGAATATTTTATGCCTACCTTTTTTAAAAACATTTGGCTTTGCAGGTGAATGGATAGGCCTCCAAAAGATATTAAACCTGATAACACTATGC
>CAKVCH010000098.1 GCA_934725745.1 uncultured Clostridia bacterium
TTAAAGGATAACACGCTAAAACTTGGGCAAGAAATTAAGGTTGATGACGGATATAATCTTGTCTCAATTTATTATAACCATTTTTGCGATATAGTGGGGGCGGGCACGCACAAAATGGATGAATTGGCTTTGCCTAGAATGTATCGTCTTTTTTATAATGCTACACGAAAGGAAAATGAAAAGATTTCCGATAAAATTCAAAATGCCGACCTATATTTTTTAAACCTTAATCAGATGAAGACATCACTACGCACGGGAAAAATTGTTTTTATGTCAAATGGCGAAAAAGTAAAGGCAAGGCTGAAATGCGATGTCGAGTATAAAATCTCTGATGTGGCAAAATTTATGGAATATTTTGCGAGCGAGTTTGCTATATTAAAAAATGGTAAGGTTGTGGGCGAAGTTGAATATTTTTTGAACGACAAAATTGAAAAATGTGTTGAAAAGAGTGATTTTGATGACCTTTTTTCAAAAAAAGGTGATGTTGAGACAAAAATGTTGCAAAAACTTCAAGAATTGAAAGAAGAATTGGGCGTTGAAGTCGTGTCGGTTGTGTTATCTGACATTGAAGTCCCTAAAAAGCAACTTGGGAAGAAAATTATTGCTAAAAACAAAGTTGAAACAAGCGACGAAGTTTTAAAAATGGCGGAAAACAGCATAAATGGCGTGACAACTACAAAAGAAGAGATTTTGGCAAGAGACGAGACACAAGATGTGGCAAAAAAAGAAAGCGAAAGTTCTTTCTCGACGCAAAATGACTTTTCTGTTCGTGAAAACTTACAAAATGCGGAGCAAAATTCTTCACAAAATGTCCAACCAACTTGTGACGACATTATAAAAGATGTCAATTTGACTCAAGGGGCGTTATATAGTGGTGGCGGAAAAAAAGAAAAATGGGAAGATAGTTATAAAATAGAGACTTCGCCATATAAGATAAGTGACGCACCACAAGAAGCACCAAATTTGTTTGAAGAGCCAAAAGTAGAGTCTAGGAAGCCCGTTGAAGAGCCTGTTAAGGTTGTGACAAAATATAAGGTTGTTGTGAAATGTCCTTGCTGTGGGGCTAAAAACGAAGAAGACGCTGAAATATGTATGGTTTGTAAGAGTAAATTATAAACAACTTTAACAAACCTTTTTCTGCGAGGAAAGAATAAAAAACAAAGAATAAGAGTGTTTTTATAAAGGCTTTAGAAATTTGAATAAAAATATAAGAAAAATATTTTTTGTGCGTTTTAATGAAATAAAGTTGGAATATAAATTGTAAAAAACAAAAAGGGGATAGATAATCTATCTCCTTTTATCTTGGATTTCAAGTTCAGTTTTTTTAGTTTGTAAATAAGTTGAATAAGCGGTTAAACTTGGCGTGTGTTGTTTGATTTAAACAAGAACGCCTATTGTCTTAGCCCCTAAACCCGCATTTACATTCATACGAGTCGCAGAAATGACCGCTTTTGTCGTTTTCGGAAATTTTAATCCCGTCACGATTGCACGAACAACCATTTCTGTTGTGAACGCACGAGCAAACGCTACAACACACTTTGCAAACTGAGTTATCTTCTTCTTTCATTTTCACTCCTTTTGATAAAAATAGGATGTGAATTTTTAGCGAAAATATGCAAAATTTACAACTTATTATATATAGGGGGTGAATTTACAAGAAAAAATCATTTTGCTTTCAAATCTTCTTTAAGTTTTTTAACCATAAAGTCTGGGTCGATGCCGTGAACGGCTGACGCTTCTTCAACAGTTTCCATTCTGCTCATAGGGCAAGAAAAGCAATGCATCCCAAAATTAGTTAAAATTTCTTGTGCGTTTTTGTAATTGTCCAAAATATCGCCCAAAGTTGTATTTTTTGTGATTTCCATATCGTAACTCCTTTTTACATTTCTATTTTAAACATCTTTTAAAGAAAATACAAATAATTTTTACAATATTTCTTTTTATCTATCTATCACATCTTTATTATGTGTGATTATAAGGTAAAACAATTAAAGAATTTTGCGGATTTTTAAGCCTTTATTGTAATAGGCTTTTCAAGAACTTTTATTTTAATAAAAAGGAAAAAGAAACAAAAGAGTTTTTTTGAGGAGGAATCCCTAATTTATAACCTTATGTATATAGTGGCAAAAATGAACTATTTATGGCAAACAAGTATTTGTTTATGAAATTTACAACCTATATATATAGGGGCTAAAAAAAAGTGATTTTTTTGTGCACTTTGCACAAATTTATTTTTTTTTGAATAAACTTAAAAAAAGTGCTAAAAAGGGGTTGACTAATAGCAAAATTTGTAGTAAAATGGCTTCACCGTGAAATAAGGGTTGAAGTGTAAAGTTACTATTTTTAGCAACAAAAATAGAGAATTTACATGGACTAGTTTGAATTAAATTCAAGCGGGCTGACGAAAATCTTTGAAAAACAAAAGATTTTTTTAAAGAGTGTCAATACGGAACACACGGTAAAGTGTATTGACTGAGTCAGTAAGGGTAAAGGAGAGTATATGGCAACACAAAAAATTAGAATCAAATTAAAAAGTTATGACCACAACTTGATCGATCTTGCTACTTCTAGAATAATGGATGCTGCAAGCAAGTCGGGTTCGCAAGTTGCAGGGCCAATTCCACTTCCAACAGAAAAAGAAGTGGTCACAATCATCAGAGCACCTCATAAATACAAAGATAGTCGTGAGCAATTTGAGATGCGTACACACAAAAGGGTTATTGATATTTACACTCCATCAAGCAAGGCAGTTGACGCTCTTATGAAACTTGACTTGCCAGCAGGGGTTGACATCAATATCAAACTATAAAGGTCGAGAAAGGAGATAAAAAATGAGTAAAGCAATTCTTGGAAAGAAATTAGGAATGACACAAGTTTTCGACCTTGACGGCAAGGTAACACCAGTTACAGTTATTCTTGCAGGACCATGCATCGTTGTCCAAAAGAAGACCGTGGATAAAGATGGATACGAAGCAGTGGTTGTCGCGTTTGGCGAAACAAGAGAGAATCTCAAAAATAAACCTGAGATGGGGCTTTTCAAAAAGGCTAATGTCGAAACAAAGAAATATTTGAGAGAACTTAAAGTTGACAATTACGCAGAACTTAATGTCGGCGACGAAATTAAGTGTAATGTGTTTAGCGAAGGCGAACTTGTCGATGTTACAGGAACAACAAAGGGACATGGTTTTAGCGGAACCATTAAGAGATGGAACGCAAGAAGACTTAAAATGTCTCACGGTACTGGACCTGTTCATAGATCAGTCGGTGGTTTGAGTGCAAACTCAACTCCAAGTAGAGTTTTCAAAAACCACAAAATGCCTGGACAATTTGGTAACGACAGAGTTACAAAACAAAATTTAAAAGTCGTAAAGATTGA
>CAKVCH010000099.1 GCA_934725745.1 uncultured Clostridia bacterium
ATTGCGGGGTCCCCAAAAATAGCAGAAAAGTAGAACTTTTCGAAATTTTTGGGGTAAAGGAGAGTCTGTCCGTTAGGCGAATGATTGCGAATAGCAATCTGAGTTACAGGACAAGTCTCGACGCGGGGCTGGTCGCCGAAATAGCAATTATACAATTAAAACAAAGTCAAACATAATCTTTTTTACAAAAATTGGAATACTCAATAATTGTAGATAAAATATGCAAGCATAATGAATTATGTGTTACAAAAAAATCTTTATAATAGTTAATAGAAGTTTAAAAAAAGTTATAAAGGAATTAAGTATGGATTATTTTAGAAAAATAGATGAACTAAGAATTATGCGCGGGTGGTCATTCTATAAACTCAGTCAAGAGTCGGGACTTGCGCAACAAACTTTCACACAATGGATGAACGGCACAGTGCCAACGCTAAAAGCACTACAAGCGGTTTGTGATGCATTTGACATTACGCTTGCCCAATTTTTTGCCGAAGGCGAACAAGTTGTGACAAGCGTCAAAGAAAAAGAACTTCTTACAAATTGGAAATATTTATCAAAAGAAGAAAAATCATCAATTCTTGCCGTTATGAAAAACTACAATAGAAAAGGCTAGATTTCAAATCGCCCATTTATTAAAGTCCCCTACTATGCTAGGGGTTTTTATCATACAAAAAAGATGTTAAACGCATTAAGAAACATAAATCTTATTTCGTCTTAACATCTTTTTTTCTCTAAACCATATACTAAAAAATTTTTCAAGCCCCGCCACAATAAGAACCTAACTCCTAATAACCCCCGATTTTCTATTTCCAACAAATTACATTACAAGGTTAGTCAACAATTCTTAAAGTCCTTAAAAGGTCTTTATCTTCATTTGATACTCTAAAACTGTCGCAACATTTGCTAATTGTTTTATTTTTGACAAATTTATTTAATTTGCCATTTTTTAAGAATTCAAGCGTAACTTCCCTATTTTTTATAAAACACTCACAAAGAAACCAACTTATACACATATTTACATAGTACTCTTTTTCGTCATACGCCTTTTCTATTAAGGTAAAAGCATTCTTTATGTACTCTGCGTCACTTGCAAATGAGAAAAAGATTCTATATCCCGCGCGCCTAACAAAGGTTTTATCACTTTCAACAAACTCACGCGCCAACGCCCAAAATTCGTCCTTGTTTTCATCTTTTACACAAAACTTTATTCCGTCAATACTAGCCCAATTATCAACTGACGCGCAAAACTTACACAAAAGGTCTTTATAATCTCTAAGCCCGCCCGCTCTTTCAATAGCACCCGACAAAACTTTCGCAAAAATTATTGTTTCCGTGTGATTGTTTAGCAAGAATATGTCAAGAAAAGATTGATAATCACCCTTTAAAATATCTTTTACTATATCATTTACAACAGCGGTTTTAATAGACATTGTAGGAAGGTTTGTACAAACAATTCTTTTCTCCCACCCGCGCGAAAATTCGCTTCCCTTAATAGAGTCAAGATAATTTTCATATTCTTGTCCGTCTTTTATTGACCAATGCGCTTTTTTAAAATCCATTTTTCTTTTTTCCTTTTTTTAAAAATCATTTGCATTTTGCAAAAAATATGTTACAATTATGATAACAAATATGTGTAACTTTTCAAAGGAAAAATTATGGAATCTACAGTTTACATATCAAATGTCGACAAACAAGAGACAAAAATAAGGGGTTATTCAAAACTACTTTTTGAAATTTACGACAAAAAGGGCGAAACGGACGCTTTTTCGACTAGCACAATGTCCGACTATAACCTTGAAAAATACATTGCAGACGCAAACAAAGTTTTAGATAGTGAATCTATCTTTAAACACAAATTTGGCGTAAATCTTAAACCACTCACAATAATTAAAGACGACGCTGGAAACATTGTAGGTCTTTCGCGCAAAAATGGAATCCTTTTTAAAAATGAAGTTCAAATAAAAGAAGTCTCAAACGACCTAGACCTAGCATTATAATTTTTTAAAAAATTAAAAACTTATCAACAACTTTAAACAAACTGTTGATAAGTTTTTTATTATGTTGCGTTTTAAAAAATAAGCAAAATTTGAGTTTCTAAAAACGCGTTACTTTTACTCTTTTTTCAAAATAATCTAATCATTGAATCTTAAAAAAAGAACAATACTTTTTGGGTACATCCCACATTAGTACAGTTCCTTTTTTAGTTTAAAAAACCTATAAAAGTTTTAAGTCCTACAAATTTAAACTTTTTGTAGGTTTTAAAATCATTTTATCTATTAAGCCTTAAATCGCTATTATCCATTTTAAGAGTAACAGTGTTACGCTTATTGCAAAGCCTACTAAATGTGCGTTCGCCATACCTATCAATTATGCCGTCAAGAGTTAAATTTGTCGTCACAATTGTAGTTTTATTATGAGACAGTCTCTCGCCAATAATCAAAAATAAATACTCTGCCGTGACATTTTTGTAAATAGGCTCACTCCCCAAATCATCAATTGCTAAAACATCGCAATTTAAAACCCCATCAAGAAGCCCGTCTTTTGAAGAATCAAATGTTGTGTGAAATTTCAAAAAAAGGTTGTCTAGCGCAAAAGCGGAATAAAATAGAACGCTTTTATTTTCCTTTATAAACTCATTTAAAAGGCATTCCGAAAGAAAAGTTTTTCCAACGCCCGTTTTCCCGCACAAAAGAAGATTTTTATATTGAGAGTTGTCGACATTGTGGCTCCATCTTTGCAACTTATCAAAATTTCTTTTATACTCGTCCTTTTTGTCAAATAGGTCGAAATTGGAATTTTCAAATGTATGAGTTTTGTCGATACTTCCGCCTAGGTTGCTCTTTGTTTCGCGCGACAACTCTTCAAAGTAGCACGAACAAGGCTTTCCATTCACGATCCCTTCATCGTGACACTTTGAGCACTCAAATTTTGGTTCAAAGTCCTTAAAACTAAGCCCCATTTTCTTTAAAACTTTTTCCGCTTCTTTTTTTTCACCGTCCAAACTTTTTTGAATTTTGTCAACTGGCAAATTTTCGAATTCTGCCTTGCCTAAGTCAAAAGAAAGTGATTTAATTTTAAGATATTTTTCTTTAAAATCTTCATTTTTTAGCGCTAGAGATAGCCTATCGTCGGCTTGACTAATCGCTCGTTTTTTTCTTTCTAAAATGATGTCTAAAACACTCTTTTTTAGTTTCATCTTTTCTCCTACAAATTTATTTCGTCAAGGTTATCAAACAGTGCATTTGCTTCTTCAATACTGACATTTCCAAACGATTTTCCTTTAACTTCGCTTTGTTTTTTTGCAACATTTACTTCGCCATTTTGCTTTTTAATTTCATCCAAAGTCGAAAGTTTTTTGTCGTGCCA
>CAKVCH010000100.1 GCA_934725745.1 uncultured Clostridia bacterium
ATTAACACTAGTTAGCCCCTGCTTATAAAACTTTTGAACACTCTCGTCCATTCCTTCAAGTGTCCTAACACTATTTTTAAAACAGCAATTAGCGATAAGAAGAAGGCTCTCTTTATCAAATCCGCGCGAAATCCAAGACAAAATATATGTGTCGATTTCATTATCAACCGATTCATAATAAACGCCAAGAGATTTGTTAATTTCCTTTGCCAAAGCGATAAGGTCGTGCTTATTTGCTTCGTATTCTTCAATTTCGCCAAAACTCAAAAGTTTTTGCTCATAATATTTTGACAAGACCTTATCAAGAGTCTCAAAACTATTACTTTTTGTCTTGCTTGCGACCTTTTTTGCCACTTGGAGAATGGTGTTTTGATTAAAACCAAACGATTTTATCCACTTTTCGTACATTTGTTGGTGCTCAATTGCAAGGTTGCCACGGAATTTGAGTGCTTTTGCAACAAGGCTCGCATCGGACGAAATAATGGTCAAATCTTCAATTTTTTCTTCGATTTTTTCAGCCGTCCTAATACCTTCATCAACCCAAACTTTCGCAACCGTCAAAATATAGTTGCTGTTTATGTTATTACCCTTTCTGTGCGCACAATATTTTACAATCATATTAAAGTCGCAAGGCTCCATATGATAGGTCTCAATAAAATCAATGTACTTGTAATATTCGTTAGGTCCAATTTGTCTACCAGATAAAATTTCTTGAATCTCATGAACAAATGTCTCGTACTTTTTACTCTCAATCTTTTTAATATTTTTAATGTTGTCTTTTGTTGGAAGATACCTGATCTCAACTGTTTGCATATCTAGAACTTGCACCAAATTTTGGTCTTGCCAGTACAAAAAACAATTTATGATGTCTTCTTTTGTAAGCCCCAAAGTTGTTTCAAAATCTTCGATTGTATTATCCGCACCCGCACTATTTTGACATTTAAGGAGCCCAAAAAGATAAACTTTTAAGCAATTTTCGGGCGCAATGCCTATGTAATCTCTTAAAAATTTGCTATCAATTGACACTGTATCCGCGGTTTCATTCGCACTAGAATATTTGCAAAAAGCCATTTTTTCTCCTTCTTTAGTCTTTTTTAATAGGTAAAAAATTTACTTTGACATTTCTTGATTTAGATTAAAAGTCTTCAACTTTTATTGATACAAGTTCGTTGTTTCTTTATTTTATCAAAAAAGATAATCTTTCGCAACGCAAAATTTGATTTTAATGTGATTTTTTTACCAATCTTCCTTAATATGTTTTGTTGGTTGCTTAATATCGTCATAAAAGTCTTGATATTTAGTTTTAAAATCTTTTTCCTTTTCAGGCAAATCTTCTTGTTTTATACACTCAGAATCTTGCTTGTCTGCCTGCTTTAAAAGTTCCCACTTATTCATTTTTACCCCCAAACCAATTAGGATAATTGGTAAAATTTTTATTAGTTAAATAATTTAGTTTTTCGTCATCAATTTGCCTAAATTTTATGTAAAAACAATGCAATTTTTGTGTTTTTTCCTTAAAAAATGCGTTTGTCTTGCCTTTTCCGTACTTGTTATCGCCCAAAATTGGATGTCCTAAATAGGCAAGGTGCGCCCTAATTTGATGTGTTTTCCCAGTTAAAAGTTCGCACTCAACAATGCTTGATACTTGTCCGTGTTTTATTGTCTTAAAACGCGTTTTTATCTCTTGATAGCCACTTTTTTTTATGTTTGACACATAAACCTTCCCCATTTTTGAATCCTTAAAAATGAAAGCGGAATATATGTCTCCTTTAAAATCACTATCACCCGCGACTTCACAAATATATCGCTTTTCAACTAAGTTGTTTTTGAAAATATCAACAAATTTTTCTTTTACATCTTCATTTTTAGCAAGGATAATTATCCCAGATGTATTAGTGTCAAGCCTATGGACAGCAATATATCCCGTCAACTTTTCTATTGTATTAAGTGAATCTCCACAACTTTCAACCCCAATAGGTTTAATCGCGATTGCGATATTTTGGTCATCATATATGAGTTTTATCTTATCAACTTGTTTTAAACTTTTATCACTTTCATAAAAGCATTCAACTTTGTCGCCAACAGACAACATCTCGTCTTTTGCTACCCTTTTAGAATTAACTTTAACATCCTTTTCTTTCAACATCTTTTGAATAGCAAAAAGTTTAAACCCTTCATTTTTTAAAAGGTCAACAAGAGAAATATTTGATTTTACTTCAATTTCTTTTTTATTCACGACAATATTTTACCACATTATGCGATATTTTCAAATAGAATATTTTGTAAGTTTATTTTTTTTACCCATAAATTTTTATAATAGTCTTTTAAGCCCGCCCCGCACGCAACGCAACAAACACATTTAGAGTGTCTACACTTATTAAAATAAATTTAGCATTGACTATCTAGTTTTTTTATCATATAATTGTAAAAGGAGTAAAGATTAAAAGCGTTTTTAATCTAGTAAAATTATGAAACAAGAAAAAATGAGTACTTATGATAGATACACTTTTAAGACAAAACAAAGAGTTAAACGCGGGTTGCTTGCCGTAGGCGTAACTATGGTTCTTGGCGCTACCGTCGTTGGTGGGATTAAGCTTGGCAAAAAATTAAATTTGAAAAATGCTTTAAAGCAAGAAAAAAGCCAACCTGAAATAACGCAAGTAGAAAATGCCAATAAAAACGATGTTGAGTTAATTAGTGAAATAAAAGATGAAAAACAAACTGCCAATTCCCAAAATGATAATATCAAAATGACAATTAGAATCATTGAAAAAGATAAAGATGTCACAAACGATTATCAAGATGTAAAGGACACTTTTGAAAAAATTATGAGAGAAAGAGCGCAAAAACGCGAAAGTCAAAATCAAGTAAAAAGCGCTGAAGAATCAAGCACGCCAAAAATTCCAAATGCACCAGCGTTAAACGAAGAAATTTCAATGGAAATGTAGTCATTATTTGAAAAACAAATGGCTTTTAACCAATTAAACGCTATTTTCTGTTAAAAAGTCATTATCTTAAAAAGGAGCCACAACGCTCCTTTTTTATCTGTGTTTTACAATAAACCTTTGGTTTCTGCGACTCTTTTTTAATAAAAAATCATTTCTAATGTGACGAATAAAATCAAAAATATTTTAGAATTTAAATTAAGAGTTAATAATTAAAACCATTATTATTCACAAAATTTTTACCACTTAATAAATAAAACCTTATGAAAAAAGTCCTAAGAGATAATCTTTTATTTCAAGGAGTTCATCCATAACAGTCGACGCGCCACCTGTTAAACCTATATAATCGTCAGAAGAAAAAGTGTTTTCTTCGGCAAGTTTTTTTACATCATCTATACC
>CAKVCH010000101.1 GCA_934725745.1 uncultured Clostridia bacterium
TTCCACTTTTTGACCTAACTTGTGCTTCGTAGCCGTGTGGAAGTTCCATAGAAAAACCCGTCTTAACAAGCGCCCATTTGCCCGCGTCAATTGTCTTTTCTTCGTGCGAAAAAATATCCATACCCGCGTCATCTTGATAGGCATAGGTTGGAAGAATTGTATCATCAAACAATTTTTTAAATTTTATCGCGTCCATACTTTTCCTTTTTCGTTCTACTTTTAAAGTAAACGATATGTCAAATTAAAATATTTTTTTCTTATCACCAAAAAATCAAGCCACTTCTTAAGTAATATCAAAAAGCATTTTTTTAAGCCTGTTAAGAAGCGTTCTTTTTCAAAATAAATTGCATTTTTCACTTTTTCTTAAAAATGCGTTTTCATTAAACATATATTTTTAACTTGCATTTTAATCTAACAAAATTTATTTTACAACAAAATAAAAATTTTTACAAGTTATCCACAAAAGTTTTTATTTTGTTTATAACTTCTTCTACCATAACTTTACTTTTTTCTTCACAAACAAGGCGCAAAAGATTTTCCGTCCCACTAAAACGAATAAGTGCAAATCCACCGTCATTGAAAATGTATTTGAAGCCGTCCAAATTTTCCTTGACTAAAATGTCACGCCCAAAATCTGGCGTAGTTTTTGTAAGTGCCAAAATAACTTTTTTCTTGTCACGAACTGGGAAAGAAACTTCCTTGTAGTGCATTTTATATCCCACATCTTTCTTGAAATTTGAAAAAATTTCGCTAAGTGGAAGATTAAAATGACTTAAAATATCAATAAGCAAAATGAAAACTACCATTCCGTCCTTTGTCCACGCCCCGCCGTTGACTTCAATTCCGCTATTTTCAGCCCCAACGAGCGCGCCAAAATCACGCATTGCTTGACCTATATATTTAAAACCAATTTTTGTTTCAAAAATATCCATTCCTAGTGCCTTGCAAGTAAAATTAGACAGTTGCGAAAGACTATAATTTCTCACAAATCCGCCCTTTTTACCGCAAAATTTTACAAGATAATAGAAGATAAGAGTCGAAAGTTCGTTGCCCGCATAATAATTTCCTTTTTCATCAAAAACGCCCACTCTGTCGCCGTCGCCGTCTGTTGCAAAGGCAAAATCTAGTTTATTTTGAAGTGCGTATTTTTTGTAATCTTGAAGTTTGTCTTCGTTTGGAAGGGGCGCGGAAAAATTAAAAGTTGGGTCTCTATCTTCGTTTAAAATTGGAAAATCAAATTTCAGTTTTTCTCTTATCACCTTTGCAAGTCTCACGCTTGAACCGTGAAGAGTGTTGTATGCAACTTTAAGCTTTTTATTTGGCTTGTTTTTCATCAAAGACAAAAGAGCGTCTGCAAAATTTTCCGTTGGGTCAACAAATTGAATTTTTCCACTTTTTATTCCTTCGTCAAAATCCATTGACTTGTATTTCTTTATTTTATAGACTCTCTTCATATATTCTTTTTCAAGATAGAGTTCAAGGTCTTGACCGTCGCGCGAAAAAATCTTTATGCCGTTATAAACATATGGATTATGCGACGCGGTTATCATTAGATTAAGCGGAGATTTATATAGTTTTCCCACAAAACTAAGTGTCGGCGAACTTGTAGGGTCTTTTATAAAAAGCACTTTGACACCATTCGCGCACAAGACTTCCGCCACCCACTTTGCGTAAAATTCACTCATAAAACGGTTGTCATAGCCAAGGCTTACAAGACTTTCCATTTTGTATTTTTTTAAAATGTCACAAGTTGCTTTTGCTATTTTACACACATTTTCCTTTGTGTAGTCGTCACCAATAATGCCCCTAAAACCAGATGTTCCTATCTTCATCATTTCAATTTTCCCTTTTTTAGGCTTAAATTATGATTTTATTATATTCAAAATAGGCTATTTCACAAAATGAATTTGTTATAAAATTAAATGCTCTATGACAATTTCAATTTCAAAATTGCTAATCACATAATTTTAGTTGCAAAAAATATAATTATTCTATACAATATAAAAAGCAAGTAAACAAAATAAAACCTTGCACAAAAGGAGAAAATATGGATACATTTCAATATTTGACCATTGCGCTTGGAGCCTTGTGCGTTCTGCTTATTCTAGTTATCTTTTTCTTAAACTACAGATATTCAAAAACGCTCAAAGGAATGCGTGGAAGGACAGTTGATGAAGTCGACCAAAGAAAAGGCGTCAGATACACAATCAATCAAACAGTTGTAGATAATGACGGCAACGCGACGGTTAGCTTATCCACAAAAGACATCATTTTGCCGCCAAATGAGACAAAGGTTGTCAGCAAAAAGGGCGATTTAAAGCCTGGGAAATACACCGTTCTTACATCAAATGAAGGTGAAGACAAATTCAACATTCGCGTCGGCAACTATGTGAGAGAATACGCGCATAATCAAAGCATTATCCTAAGCGAAGGACAAGAAGTTACAGCAATAAACTGCCCTGTTATATTAAGATAATGTTGCTACCAAAAAAAAGCACTTTAAAAAAACTAAAAAAGTTTAAACAATATGTAAAAAATTAAGTTACTTAACTAACTAAACAATCAAAATTGTTTAATTTAAAAGTTGTTTTTAAGATAAACGAGCAATGAAAAAATAAAAATATTTCGTTTAAAATAAAGTCATAAAAAAGAAAAAAACTAGTCAAATGAAAATAAGGAGAAAATTATGGGACTTTTTAACATTTTTAAATCACAATTACTAAAAAACATCGATTGGCTTGACCCAACTCAAAACACAATGGTCTACAAATATCCAATGGAAGGTAGACACATTATGATTGGCTCAAAACTCACCGTTCGTGAGTCGCAAGTCGCTATATTTATGGTTAAAGGTAAAATTTGCGATGTGTTCACCCCTGGGATTCACACTCTTATCGTAAACAATTTGCCTATTTTGTCCGCTCTTCTTGCGTGGCCAAGAGGGTTTAAATCACCATTCACGGCAGATGTGTTCTTTATTAACACAAAACAATTTACAAATCAAAAATGGGGCACAACAAATCCTATCGTTATGAGAGATAAGGATTTTGGCTCAATTAGAATCAAAAGTTACGGAAGTTTTGCGTTTAAAGTTAGCGACCCAAAGACTTTCCTACACGAAATTTTTGGAACGAACTCATCCTACACGACAGAAAGCATTGTTAACTACTTAAAGAGTATGCTTGTATCAGGCATTTCAGATACTATTGCCGAAAGCAAAATTTCTGCACTTGACCTTGCGTGCAACTTGCTTGAATTTAATAAGGTTGCAAAAGATTCTGTTAAGGACTTATTTAGTTCAATCGGTCTTGATTTAACAAATCT
>CAKVCH010000102.1 GCA_934725745.1 uncultured Clostridia bacterium
CAAATCGTCAAATAGTTTTCCCCCAAACTCCATATACAACTTGTCGCCAAACTCTTTCATCCTTGCATTTATGAGTTCGCGTTGTTTTTTAATGTAAATTTCGCTATCAAAACATTTTTTTTCTACTTGTTCCATTTCGCTTTCCTTACCTTTTTAAACTGTCGATGTATTTTTGAACATCTCTATCCAAATCATTTAATTCGCCATTGTTGATTATAAAATGGTCGGCGATTGCAATTGGTCCGCCTTTTTCGATGTTTTCAATCTCAGTGTAGTCGCGTTTTAAAACTTCTTCTGCGCTTAGCGGTCTAAAAGGTCTATTTTTTAGTCTTTCGACGCGCTTATCCTTGTCGACGACGATTGCGAGAACTTTAAAGTTGTCACCATAAATCTCTTTTATATATTTGTACTCGCTCCACGAATACATACTTTCAATTACAACATTTTTACCCGCGTCAAAGTAGTCTTTAATTTTTCTTTCAGACAACTTAGCATAAATTGCCATATCGCCTTTTGCGCGGAGTTCTTCACGGATTTTGCGCTCGTTTTCGGGTGTAATTGGCAAGTTTTGCCTTTTAAGTTCTTCAAATGTTGCGTCCCCAAAATAGACTCTTTCATAACCATTTTTAATAAAAATTTGTGTCGCTTCGCTTTTCCCCGCGCCACAAAGCCCGACAACGGCGACAATAATGTTTTGATTTTTCATATGTTTTCTCCCTTAAAAGTAGTTTATCAAATTTTGTCTTTTTTACAAAATAAAATGTAAAATGTTTTAAAATATCTTTTTGCAATTTTAAACAAAAAGAATGTATATTTTATCAACCTTTACAAAAAATACTTTCAAGGAGGGAATAAAATGAGCAAGTCTTTTAGACCTGGTGAAGTCGCTCCAGAGAGTGGCAACTACTGCGCTTTTGATGCTAACGGGCATAACGGCGGATGTTGCTACCTTCAAAAAGGACAAAGATTTCCAGCGACTCAACATTCTGGCAGTTACTATATGAAAGAAGACTAATCTTTATCAATTACTTTTAGTAAAAGATAGTCTTATTTTCAGCTAGAAAAAAAGTATCGGTATAAAAGCCGATATTTTTTTGTAATAGAAAAATTAGTTTCTATTGATAGCGTGATTCAAAAGTATAAGTTTTTTTGTAATTGCGAAAAAGAATAATTTGGAAAAGGTTTTAGATTAGTTTAAATGTTTTTATTTGAGCGCAAAAGGAAAGTTACATCTTAAAGCGCTTTAAAGGATTTGATATTAGACGCATTTATTAAAAAGAAAAACAAAAAATTAGAAATTATTTTTGAGATATGGCTTTATAAGTAGTTGACAAAGGGGAAAAATTTTGTTAAAATCTTCTTGTTTTATGATACGGCTTGCCTTGTATCAAGTAAAGTGCAACAAAAATATCCTTTTCTTTTGATAAATTTTAATAAATATTTCAAATTTCGTACTTTCAGATTTCGGCAAAGCCCTCATAAAGCGAGCATATAGTGGAGAAGTACCCAAGAGGCCCAAGGGGATCCCCTGCTAAGGGATTAGGCGTGTAACAGCGTGCGCGAGTTCGAATCTCGCCTTCTCCGCCATCTAAATTAAGTCCACTAAGTGGGACTTTTTTTTGTTAAAAATATAGCAAAATAACTCGTTGGTATTTCTTTGCGAAGAATTTATGATAAATCGCACAACACAAATGAATGAAACCACGGATTAAAGGAATATTTATGATTTATGACATGAAACTAAAATCACCTTTCTTTGAAAGGATTGAAAAGGGCGAAAAAATATACGAAATTAGGCTTAATGACGAAAAACGAAAAAAGATTAAAATCGGGGATTATATCAATTTTAAAAAAGAACCAGAATTGACTGAAAATTTTACAGCGCAAGTTGTTGGACTTGACTACTTTTCTTCGTTTAAAGAAGTTATTGGTGCATATTCGCCAAAAGAAATAGGTTTTGAAGGTCAAAATAAATACGAAATAGAGCGGGTGTATTACGGGTTTTATAGTAAAACCAATGAAAAACAATATGGCGTTGTGGCTATAAAAGTTAAAGTTTTAAAATAGTTTGTTTGCGTTAAATAATCTTTTATATTTGCTAAAAAATGGCTTTAAGAATTATTAGGTTCGGGTTGTTAGTGATGTGAGAGATTAAAAAATGGTTTTGAGACTCGCTATTTTGTGGATTATTAGTGGCGGGAGAGAAAAAAAATGGCGCTTGAGACTTGTTAGATTGCGGGATTTATTCTTGACTACAAAGTTGTTTTTTGATAAAATATAATAAAGAAAAGGGGAAAGAAAAAATGGATGAAAATGAAGAAAAAAGAAGCCGTAAACTTAAATTTTCGACAATGTTTATTGTTTTTGGCGTGATTGTTTTAGCACTTGCCGTCTTTTTTGCCGTATTGGCTATTAAGGGCTTTCAAGCGTGGCAAGCGGGCTATGACGCTTGGAGTAGTGACTTTTTGGCAAGCGGAGATACATCGGGCAAACCAAAAGCGATGTTCTTTATCTGGGTTGTGCTCGCGATGTTTTCACTCGCTGGGGGAATTTCACTTTTGGGGTTTGGACTTAGACCTTTTATCACAAAAGCGCATATGAAAGTTGCAAAAGAAACTTTTGATTATGCTGGAAAAGACATTTCGGATGTCGGAGTTACTGGTGTTGAAATCGCAAAGCCTGTAATTGAAAAAAGCGCCGATACGGTTGCACCAGCGTTTGCTAAAATAGTGGGGCAAAGCGCAAATGCCATTGCACCTGCGTTTGCAAAAATTAAAGGTACGAACGCAAAATTTTGCTCAAAATGTGGCGCAAAGATTCAAGACGGGAAGGCGTTTTGTTCAAATTGTGGAAACAAGGTTCAAAATGTTTGTAAATATTGTGGCGCGGTTAACGATTTAGACGACAATTTTTGTGGAAAATGCGGGAAAAAGTTGGGCTAGTTTGAGAGCGAGTTGACATTTTTTTTGAAAAACCAATAAAATAATAGTAAATTTAGGAAGTAAAAATGGGTTCTTTTAAAGTTGAATATGAAGATGTCAAGGACTTTTTAAAAGAATTGTCTAACCAAACTGGAATTGAAACAACTTTTTCGGACGATAAAAAGGGTGCTGTGGGGCGCTCTTTTTGTAATGTTGTGGGTAAAGCGCAATGTTTTTTGGGCGGGCTAGTAGGCGCGTTTAGTAGAATACAAGTACAAAGCAAAATGTAGTTACTTTTGTAAGGTTTAATGGTTGTTAATTATTAAGTAGAGCCAATGCCTCGCGGATAATTTCTGTTGTGGCGGATGAAAGGGTGCGGTTTTGTGCTAGGTTGTCGGC
>CAKVCH010000103.1 GCA_934725745.1 uncultured Clostridia bacterium
GCATAAAATTGTGATAATTAAGTTGCTCTATTATATTTTTAATATCATCTCTATACATTCCGCCAAAAACAGTCGTTTCGTGTGGAATCTTTTGCGCAAATTCACGCGTCCACTTAAACGCAGGCGTTACAATTACAACATCATCTTTTGTTATTTCACCCACATTTGGCTCAAAATCGAGCACCTTTTTTTTCATTTCCTGCAATTTTTGTTTTATGTAATTTGTTCTATTATCGTTCTGTTGCAAAAAAAATCTTCTCATCTCCTGCTCCTAAAATCACTTTATGATTTTTCCCTTTTCTATGTGAAAAGTTTTTTGGAGCAAAAATTCAGTCAAGAATATTTTGAAAACCGATGAGAAACAAAATTGTTTATATACAATTTTAAAAATTATTTAAGTTTAACCTTTGCCTTTGTTTAAAATTTTGTCTACGCAAAATTGTTTTTTTACTCAGTCACAAATAAAAAGAAAAATCATAGAATAGTGATATGGAAAAAAATTTTTATTTAGGTTCAGCAAACACCTGCTACGGCTTTAAAAATTGCTTTAATAACATTTGCCCAAACGGCACAACATACATTTTAAAAGGTGGGCCTGGAACAGGAAAAAGCACCTTTATGAAAAAGGTTGGAGAGTACTTTGAGAAAAAAGGTGAAAGTGTTGAATATTTTTATTGTTCGTCCGACTCCGATAGCCTTGACGGCGTAAGAATTGTCAAAAAGAATGTTGCTATTGTGGACGGCACGGCACCACACGTTACGGAAGCGACAATCCCTGGAGTCACTGAAAACATAGTCAATCTTGGCGAATACATTGGGAAAAATGTAAAAAAACACAAGACGCAAATTGAAGAATTGCTAAAGAAAAAAGCACAATGCTTCTCACTCGCATACAACTACTTAAAATGCGCGGGCGACCTTTTTCAAATAGAAAAGAAACTCAGCAAAAAAACAAATTTTGACAACGAATTAAATAGACTTCTTGCTCTTTTGCCAAAAACAAAGAAAAACAACCCAATTCAAGATAGAACGCTATTTTTATCCTTTGTCTCATCTGACGGGATAAAAAGTTTAAAAGATAAAAACTCGTTCAAAAAAGTTTTTCTTGACCTAAATTATGTCGCTTCAACTGACCTTTTAAAAAAATTGACCGAAACTCTTAACAGCCTTAACATAAGCCACATCTGTTTCTTGTCACTTTTTGAAGACAATAGAATTGAAAGTGTATATATTCCGCAAATTGACACGCTTATTTCAGCTGAAATTTCGCCTTCCACGCTAAAAACTTATCATCAGTTATCAAATTTTACAAAACTAGCAGGCAAAATGGTTATGAAAGCCAAATTTTATCACAAAAAGGTAGAAAACTTTTATATAAAAAGTATGGATTTTGACGGGCTTAACAAGTGCCGAGAGAAAATCATTAGTGAAATTGAAAGGATTTAAAAGAAAAGAAGCGACCTGAGCAAGCTTGCTCAATAAGTCGCTTTTTTATTTATCTATAAAATCATAAACGCCATCAAATTATCTATAATAGGTTTAATAGAAATCTTTAATCATATCTCATTGTCTGTTTATCAAATTAAACCTTACTTTGATTATAGATTTATTCCTTAACCCTATGACGCAAATAATAAAGAATTGCACCTAAAATAATTATAAGTTGCAAAGGACAGCCAATAAGATAAATTATCCAAATTTGATAAGAATTTATAAGCAAACTAATTGCTAAAATCGTTGTCCACACAAAAAATGAAGAGAAAATGCTTGTACAAAGGGTGTTTTTTAAGACGATAGAAAATACAGACAATGCAAAGAATGACACTGGAATTGCAACAATAAAAGACAACCATTCACGCGAAATAGACGGGATAAACTTAAACACGACAAAGCATATTGTCGCAACAAGCCAAACCGTCGCAAAAAGTAAAAGAGCAAAAATTGTGCGCCCCCAAAACTTGTTTTTTTTAGGCGAAACGCTCTTTTTTTCATACACAATATCGTCAATTTTGACATTATAAAATTCCGCTAGTTGCATTAAAACATTTATACTCGGGATTGACTCACCCTTTTCCCATTTAGAAATTGCTTTGTCCGAATAATTTATCTTTTCGGCAAGTTGCATTTGGGTTAATTTTGACTTCTTTCTTAAAGTTGCCAAATTTTTTGCAATTATTTGATTTACATCTTCCATATTGTTATTTTACAACTTTTTTATATATATTGCAACCTTTTTAAAACATTTTTTAAACAAATTCTACTCTCAGTAGAGTCTAATATATTGCATTCTACCCATAGTAGAACAGCCAAAAATATTCTCTACTAGAAAAACAAAGTAGAGAGAATATAAAGCATAAATTTGTTTGTAATAAAATAAAATTTTAATAAAATACTTATATTGTTAGTTTGTTTTACAAAAGGATAGCCTCCTGGACTAAATTATAATTTTTTTTAGGCGGTCTATTTCGGGCGATTTGTAGAATGTTTAATTGCAATAAAAACCACATTTCTTTATTCTTGCAAACTACTAACCCCTTTTAAAAACAATCTATCACCCACTAAAAATAGGAGTAAAATTATGAAAATAGGATTATCAGCGGAAACAACAATCGATTTGCCAGTAGAACTACTTGAAAAGTACAATATAAAAACGGCACCATTCACCATTCTTTTGGGCGACGAAACGGTACTTGACGAGCAAGGTATTTCCGCGCGCATTTTTGATTATGTGTCAAAAACAAAAGTTTTGCCTAAGACATCGGCGGTCAATAGAGAGCAATTTAAGGAACATTTTGCGTCCTTACTTAAAGAATACGACGCAATTGTTCATATTTCTTTGTCGAGTGAGATGAGTTCAGCGTGCGAAAACGCTCGTGCAGTCGCGGAAGAAATAGGAAAAGATAAAGTTGCAGTTATTGATTCAAGGTCCCTTTCGACAGGTATTGCACTTCTTGCTATTTATGCTAGAAAACTTATTGATAAAGGCGAAAGTTTAAGCGAAATTGAAAAGAAATTAAACGAAAGAACATCTAGCGTTCAAGCAAGTTTCTTTATCAATACTCTCGATTACCTATATAAAGGCGGGCGTTGCAACTCCTTGCAACTGTTTGGCGCAAACATCCTTAAAATTAAACCAGAAATCTTGGTTAAAGACGGCAAAATGGTTACTGGGAAAAAATTTTTTGGACTTTTTGGCAATGTGACAAATTCATATTTTAACGACAT
>CAKVCH010000104.1 GCA_934725745.1 uncultured Clostridia bacterium
TTTTGGCGTTTCATCGGGTTCGGGAGTCATATTTGGCACAACGGGCGGGGTTATGGAAGCAAGCCTTCGCACACTTTCGGATAGACTCGGTGGAAAAAAAATTAAACGCGTTGAGTATCTTCTCGTTCGCGGACTTGGTGGCATAAAAGAAGCAACAATCGATATCGGGAGTAGAAGCGTGCGCGTCGCGGTTGCAAGCGGTTTGCAAAACGCAAAAGTGCTTATGGACGACATAAAATCGGGCAAAAGATATTATGATTTTGTCGAAGTTATGGCGTGCAGTGGCGGGTGTTCAAATGGAACAGGAATGCCTATACACTTTAAGACACCGCTTGAAAACGAAAAAATTGCAATGAAGCGTGCAAAGGGGTTGTACAAGAGCGACGCTTTAAAAAGAGATAGAAAAGCACACGAAAATCCAGCAATAAAAAGTCTTTATAAACACTTTTTAGGCGAAATCGGTGGCGAAAAAGCAAGAAATCTTCTTCACACTCACTACATTCAAAATTAAGTTGTTTTATTGAAAAAAAATATTTAAACCATTAAAAATATTTGATTAGAAAAAAACAAAAATTGTCAATATATATCATCTTTCGGGCGACAATCGTCAATACAAATCATCTTTCGGGCGACCGCGAGCAGACTTCTTTTTTAAAGAGCCTTCTCGCGACCGCCCTTTTTCCCCGCATAATCTTTCGCGCAAATATTTATATCTCCCGCACCCAAAAACAGTAAAACACAGTTTTTGTATTTTTTTAGTTGTTCCGCGAGTCCCTTTTTATCAAAAACACCCGCAATTTTATATTTTGGGCTACCTGCAAGCAGTTTATCTTTTAAGTAGTCAACACTTCCAAGATAGACATATTTTTCGCGTGCAGAATAGGTCGACAACAAAACAAGCTCACTAACGCCGTCAAAACAAGATAAAAATTCGTTAATAAGAGTTCTAGTTCTAGAAAAAGTATGTGGTTGAAAAATGCAGACAATAGGCTTTTCGTAGACTTCACGACACATTTTTATCGTCACCCCTATCTCTGTCGGGTGGTGCGCGTAGTCTTGTAAAACGATGTTTCCGTCCTTTTCGCCAATGAGTTCAAACCGCCTATCAACATTGCAAAAAGTTTTTAAAGCGAGTTTAATAACATCCATTTCAATGCCATAATGTCTTGCCACTGCAATCGCTAAAAGTGCATTCTTTACATTAAACTCCCCAGGCACGCCAAGGCTTATTTCGTCTAAAAATTTTCCACCATAATAGACATCAAAAGAGTATTTTCCGTCACTTAAAATCTTAATATTTCTTGCTTCAAACGGGCAACTATTGCTTTTTTGCATAGTTTTACTTAAACTACAAAAAGTTACATTTAGGTCGTCACGCAAAAGATTTTTTGTCACGAGTAGTGCGTAACACGAGTCTTTTGTTTTCTTTGCAAATTTATTAAAGGACATTGTCTCTCTTTCAAAATTTTTAAAGTAGTCAAGATGTTCTTTTTCAATATTTGTTATAACCGAAACATTGGGCTTTAACTTTAAAAAACTATCCCTAAACTCGCACGCTTCCGTTATAAAAAACTCTTTCCCACCCACAAAAAGGTTGCCATTAAAATATTTAAACTCTCCACCTATATGTACGGTCGGATTTTTGCCCGCAAGCAAAAATATGTAGCCTATCATAGCACTTGTTGTGGTTTTTCCGTGCGTGCCTGAAATTGCTATTACATTTTTGTAGTTTTTGGAGATGAGCCCCAAATATTCTGAACGCTCCATTGTTTTTATGTTGAGTTTGCGCGCTTGCACGAGTTCTTTATTATCGCTCGCGACCGCCCCCGAAAAAACAACCAAATCACAGCCCTTAATGTTACTTGCCTTGTGAGTTTTGAAAATCTTGACACCTTTCTTTTTTAGTTTACGCGCAAGTTCCCCAAAAGTTCTATCACTCCCCGCAACCTGAACACCCATTTTGAGAGTGAGAAGTGCAAGCGCGCTCATACTTACGCCGTTTATGCCCACAAAAAATACTTTTTTATATTTCATAATATTTTTATATGATTTCAAGCAAAATATTGTTTTTATAGGTTAATCAATTTATAAAAAATAGTTTTTAGTCGTAAATATAATTTCAAATCCGCTTTAATGAATTGAAAAAAAATTTTAAAACAACTTATTCACAAAATAGTATTTTTTGTTGATAAATAGGCTTAAATTTTAAAATTTCTTTTAAAACTAGTCGTTAAAAGACAAAAAAGGGGCTGTTTTTGTATTTCACCAATTTTTTAAAAAAAATAAGTAATTTTGACCTTTTTTTGAAAACCGCCCCATTTTGTTTGATTTTTTGTTTCGTTTATTATAAACTTGTAACAGTTAAGGATGACCTTGACAAAAAAAAGGAAGGTATAGGACTTTGTTGAAAATTTCAGACATTAGAGTAAGAATCATCAAAAAGGACGACAGCAAACTTAAAGCAGTGGCTTCGATGACTATCGACGATTGTTTCGTTGTACACGACATCAAGATTGTCGAAGGCACACAAGGTTACTTTATTTCCATGCCAAGTAGAAAAACTATGGACGGCGAATATAAAGACACTGTTCATCCACTCAACACTGAGACAAGAAATCAAATCGAATCCGCTATTTTGGCAGAATTTGAAAAAGCACAAAAAGAAGAAGCGTAGTTTTTGCTATTCTTTATCAGCACTAGGACTTAATGCAAGTAGACTTTTTAAAAATCTACATCTTTCGGCGACCGCCCACACACATAGTGCGTGTGTTCGACCTCCCCTAGCGCAAATATATTTCTTGTAAAAAATATCCCCACGGGGATATTTTTTTTAACCTTTATAAATATGACAATTAAATCAAATTATAAAACTATTATATTCTAACTACAAAATTTTATAAAATCGCCTTTTTATCTTTTTTTTTAACATAATAGGACTTTTTATAAAAATACACAACAATAATCTTCAAAAGCTAAAATCAATGTTAGGTAACTTTTGTATAAGTTTTTAGTCATCTATATAACTTTTCATTTCAAGAGTTGTTCCTTCGGGATAATCAGTCGTAATAACAGTACAAGAAGTGGAAGTCGGAGAAGGATCGCCATAACCACGAAATATTGCACAACTTCCTACAACGCCATAATTTACAAGCGTTTTAAATTATTCAAGAGTTCCTTCATATATAAACTTTGTTGTCGCTTTAT
>CAKVCH010000105.1 GCA_934725745.1 uncultured Clostridia bacterium
GCAATAGGAACAAACATAAATCGTTTCTTTTTTGTCTTCAATTTGTTGAGCCTTGTCGGCGGTTTCTTTTGCTTCTTCGCGTTTAATGTATTTGTAATTTACAACAATCGCAAAAACAATTAGGACTGCGCCCGCAACATACAAAACGGGCATTGCAATTGTCAGCCCTTTTTGCGACTTTTCAAATTTATCCAATTTGTAAGCATATTCTTTATCGGTTGAATAATCAAAAGACGCTTGAATCGCGTCGTAGCCGTTGTAGCAAACAAGAATTATTCCGCTACTAACAATTTGTTGCGCTTCTTGAATTGTGTAGGTGGCGGTCGTTTCGTATTTTTCTTTTTGGCTCGCGAGATTTGTCACTTCAAACTCTATATAATAATAGGTCGTGCCTTGCCAAATTTGATAAGATTGATACCTAAGGGGCACTGCTACGACGGGTTCGCTTGTTGCAAGTTCGCTGTAACTCACTGTGTAGTCGTTTTTTAGAGTCTGAATTTCGTCTTTGTTTGACAGAAAAATCATGGTCGACCCAAAAGCAAAAAATAACGCAATTATCCCCAAAAAGAGTAAAATTGTGGATAAAGCGCTTCCTTTTTTGACGCTTGAACGCCTACCCCAAAATATGTAAGTTCTTGGATAATATGGCGAGTGGGACGAATAGCCCCTAGACCCGCTTGAATGGCTACTTGACCCACTTGAATGGCTACTTGACCCGCTTGAATGCGAGAAACTCCCCCCGCTTGAATGTGACCCTGATGGTGGCATAATTTTCTCCTTTTTTGTTATATTTTGATATATTTTCTATTTTCTTTATTTTACTCTTTTTTTTCCTTTTTTCAAAACATTTTAAAACTATTTTTTAAAGCAATTCAAAAATGATTTTTAAAACAATTTTAGAATGGTTAAATGTTTAGAGAGATAAAACAAGGGTAAAATACAACTTTTTGTAAAGTCGCAAAAATCTTTGTGGTTTAAAAACTTTTAAAACTAAAAAATTACCTATTGAAATTTGTCCCAAAGTACGATAAAATATCATTGTAGTAAACAAATCAACATATATATTATTGGAAGTTGAGTCGGGGAGTTTATGTGTAAGCACTGACTGATGGCTACTTTAACTTGTGATAACTTGTTGTGGGGTTGCGCTAATCTATTTAATTTGTGTTTAACAAAACATTTTAAATATTTATGAGTTGATTTTTCATTACTATATGAATTTTAAAATATTTTTGACCAATTTAAGGTTGAAAGAAAAAATTAGGAGATAAAAATGGCTAGAAACGAAGGCGGAGATTATGTTACAAAAGATATTTATCAAAAAATAATGCGCGGAACGGATATTATTAGGGAAGAAAAACAAAAGGCGTGGATAGTGACTGTTATTAAGGGCGCAAAAAATTTTTACGATGGCTTTGATATCGACGACTCGCTTGTCGCAATGGAAATGTTAGATAAAGGGGAAGATTTTAGCACCGTTCAAAAATATGTCCAAGATTTGGTCGCGTCCGAGTCTTTTAAGGAATCGGTCAACAATTTGGTGTTAAAGTTCTCTAGTAGCGGTGTCGAATATTATAAGGATACATATAAAGATTGTATGTCGAAAAAACAACGCGAACTTGTAGAATGTATTGAAAATCAAAATAGGCTAATGGACGAAAGAAAAGCAAAAAAACTTGAACATTGGCAAGAAGACGAGATGTAATTCTCGCCTTTTTTGTTTTAACCACATTTGCCGTAGTGGGAAAACTATAAGTTTTTTGTTTTTGTAAAAGATTGGACAATTTTTGCAAAAAATGGTATAAGTAAAGTAAGAGAGTAGGGGAGTAAATGAAATATTCTTTAAAAGAGTTAAAGGCGCATAGGGAATTTCAAAAAATGCAACTTCAACACGAGTATGATAAGTTGCAGAGTTATGACGCAAAACTTACATATATTTATAATCTTCTTTTAAAGACACAAGGAAAACTCGAAGAAGAGTATGGCGGTGATTTTTTTAAAAAGAATAGTTTAAGTGACCTTTTGGAAAAATTAAAGGACGCAAATATTAAAGACGAAGTGGCTTTTGCGATGTTTATCAATGAAAATGTTGTTAAAAAGACCATTTCGCCACACAATAGGCTAAAAGAAAGGCGAAACGAAAAGCAAAAGGAAGAATTAAAAAAGAAGCAAAACGAAAAGCCTATAAAAGACGAAAAGACACAAAATGAGCCTAAAAAGGACGAAAGCGCTCAAAAAGACGACCAAAATGTGACTTATGATTTTGACGGAAAGACGCTTACTGTTAGGATAAACGACTTTAAAAGCAAGCATTTAGAGCAAGGCAAAGAAGCGTTTAAGGAAATTGAAGAGCAACTAAAGATTCGCGATTGTGACAGCGTAATTATTGATGTGCGCGGGAATGGTGGCGGAACGGACGAATATTATTCGTTGTTTTCCATTTTTACCAAAAAAGATGTCGTGGAAAATATCGCATATGTTGATTCTTTGACGGGCGAAGAAGTCGAGACACAGGGCGTTGCAATTGTAGGCAACAAAAACGCAAAAGATTATGACAGATATTTGCTAGTTGACGGGGAGTGCTTTTCGGCTACTGACGCCTTAGCAAGAATATGTAAGAAAACGGGTTTTGCGACGGTCGTTGGCGAAAAGACGCATGGCGAAGGGATTGGACTTACGCCATTTGACTTGCAAATTGCGACTTTAAACGATGAGCAACAAAAAATCTACGGTGCGTCGGCTGTCGATATGCAGTTTGCACCCGAAAATCCCGCAAAAAACGATAGTTTTATGACAACGCCAGACATTGTTTGCGCTCCTTCGCAAGCAGTGGAAACCGCCAAAACTCTTATTGAGTCTAAACGCGCCACTTTGGAGCCACCCACACAAGAGAGAGAAATGTAAATTAAACATTTTAATCTTGTTATGTTTAAAAGTAGACTGAAACATCAATTTGTTTTCTATCATAGTAGAGCTATGAAGTAGCTAAATGTTGTTCGCCTGCCCTTGTAGGGGGTGACCCCTTAAAAATAGTTGTAGCCTGGCTCCCCCTTGAGAGGGGGAGTACCGCGCAAGCGGGGTGGGGGTAGTAAAGATTATTCTTCCTTATTAAAAACATAAAAAATTTTAAAATAAAAAGCCCTGTTTTAGGGCTTTTTTGGTGCTCCCGACA
>CAKVCH010000106.1 GCA_934725745.1 uncultured Clostridia bacterium
CTTTGAAACCTGTAATCAGTGTTTTGAGTGAAAGCGGTACTGAACTTAAGTTTAACGAAACAACTAATGAACTTGAACTTCCTTCAATTTCAGAAAGTGCAATGTATGAAGACGAAGCGAAGACGACTCCTGCAACTATCACTATTCCAAGAGCAATAATCAAAGATATTAAACCAGAGAATGCGCTTAATACTGTTGATTTTGGTGCAACTGGCAGATTAACTATCACAACTCCAAATAAAGACGATGACGGCAGAAGCGAATTCGTTTATGACTTTAATGGTAATTTGGTTGATAGTTCAGTCACAAATTCACTTGGACTTGTTGTAAATGGCAACACATTTAAATTTAAACCATTTGGAAAGAGTTTCCGTGGTGAATACAAAGTTGTTTACTCTGGAACAGATAATAGCGGACTTAGTGCAACAAGCAAAACAATTACAATTTCAGTTGGGGATACTGTAAAACCTGAAATTTTCTTGACATCTTCATTTGAAACAAAACTTGCAAATGGATTTGTTCTAGACGGAGAAAATAACATCTTGACATTCAATGCAAACGCAAAGATTAAGGGTAAAGCAGAAAATTATGCAAGTGAAGATTTGTATGTCGCTGATAACATTGGATTTGATGTAGAAGATGATATTGACTATATTAAAGTTAATGTTTATATCACAGACCCAAGTGGAAACATTTTGGATGCTGAATCTGACACAACAACAACTAAGACAACTTACAAGTTCACAAAAGCGGGAACTTATACAATGACTTTCTCTGTTACTGACGCAACAGGAACAAACAAGCAAACAATTACAAGAAAGTTTGTTGTCAAAGCAAAATCTTCCAGTTCAGTTGATTCTGCTACAATTATTGGCACAGTTTTAATCGTTGTTTCAGCACTTATCCTTGCTGGTATTATTATTTACCTTGTTCGCGGAGTTAAACTTCTTCCAAAAAAGAACAAAAAAGCAAGCAAAAAGAACGACAAAAAGTCCGACTAATAACAAAAAATAGTTATAATAAAAAGGCATCTAATTGAGTCTTCTCATAGATGTCTTTTTTGTTGCTGTAATTGTGTTACATTTAAAAATTATTTGAGTAAAAAGGAAAATTTAAAATAATTTGTTGCGAGAAAGGAAAAAATAGATTTAGTATTTTTATTAGTTTTAAAATTTTATAAACAAATAAATTGTGCTTTTGATTGGCGTGTGCTAAAATTATGTTGTTTGTAATACAAAAAGGAGAAAATATGGCTTACGACTTACATTCTAACTATTCGCTCTGCGGAGACCAACCCCAAGCGGTAAAGAGTATTGTTGACGGGATAAAGTCTGGATTAAAAGAACAAGTTTTGCAAGGCGTCACGGGCAGTGGAAAAACTTTTACTATGGCTAATATTATTAAGCAAGTTAATAAGCCAACCCTTGTTCTTGCACACAACAAAACTCTTGCTGGACAACTTTGCAACGAATTTAGGGAGTTTTTTCCAAATAATAGAGTGGAATATTTTGTGTCATACTATGATTATTATCAGCCAGAAGCGTATATAGTCAAAAGCGATACCTATATTGAAAAAGACGCGTCTGTTAATGACGAAATTGATAAACTTCGACACTCGGCAACTTGTTCTTTGCTTGAAACTGACAATGTTATTGTTGTCGCGTCCGTTTCTTGTATTTACGCTCTTGGTGCGCCACAAGAGTACTATGATATGAGTATTTCAATCCGTGTGGGTGAAGACTATGATAGAGATAAAATTATAAGTAGGCTTATTGAAATTAGATACGAGCGGAACGATATAGACTTTAAAAGGTCAACTTTTAGAGTAAAGGGTGATGTTTTAGATGTTTTTCCAGCAAACTATGGTGAAAAAGCGGTTAGAATTGAGTTCTTTGACAACACAGTTGAGAGAATTTACGAGTTCGACATAGTGTCAAACAAAGCAATTTGCGATTTAAAACATATAGCAATTTTTCCAGCGACTCACTACGCTGTAAAAAGTGAAGAACTTTTAAAAGCAATTGAGCAAATTGAAAAAGATAGAGATGAAGAAGTCGCTCAATTTGAGAAAGAAGGTAAACTCCTTGAAGCCCAACGACTTAAAGAGCGTGTTAGTTATGACATTGAAATGATGCGCGAAGTGGGGTATTGTAGCGGAATTGAAAATTATTCACGCTATTTTGACGGGCGAAAACCAGGACAAGCACCTTTTACTTTGCTCGACTACTTTAAAGACGACTTTTTGCTTTTTGTTGATGAAAGTCATATTACTTTGCCACAAGTTCGTGGAATGTTTAACGGTGACAAAATGCGGAAAAAGGCTCTTGTTGATTATGGATTTCGTCTAAAATCAGCTTATGACAATAGACCGCTTAATTTTGACGAGTTTAATGAGCGAATAAATCAAGTTGTTTATGTCTCGGCGACACCTTCTAGTTACGAAATGTCGCGGGCAGAAAATGTTGCTATCCAACTTATTCGCCCAACTGGACTTCTTGACCCAGTTGTTGAAGTTAGACCAACAAAGTACCAAGTTGATGATTTGATTGATGAAATTAAAAATACTATTGAAAAGAATGGGCGTGTGCTTATTACCACTCTCACAAAGAAAATGGCGGAGAGTTTGACAGAATATTTGACTGATTATAAGTTAAAGGTAAGGTATATGCATTCGGACATTGACGCGCTTGAGAGACTTGAGATTATTCGCGGGCTAAGAAGTGGAAGTTTTGATGTTTTGGTTGGAATTAACCTTCTTCGTGAAGGGCTTGATCTGCCAGAAGTTATGCTTGTTGCGATTTTGGACGCGGATAAAGAAGGGTTCCTTAGAAGCGAAACCGCTCTTATTCAAACTATTGGAAGGGCAGCGAGAAATAGCGAGTCAAAGGTTATAATGTATGCTGACAATATGACCGATTCTATGAAAAATGCTATTGATATAACAAACGAAAGACGAAAAATCCAACAAAAATATAATGAAGAGCATAATATTACACCAAAAACCATTATTAAGGGGCTATCAAGCATACTTGAAATAAGTTCAAAGAGTAAACAAGACAAAAAAGACGACAAAATGAGTAGAAAGGACATTTCACAAGAAATTGATAGACTAAAATC
>CAKVCH010000107.1 GCA_934725745.1 uncultured Clostridia bacterium
GGCGTCATAATCATCCCAGCGCCACCACCATAAGAATAGTCATCACATCTTTTGTTGTTATCGAGCGAAAAATCTCTAATATTTGTTGTTTTGATTTCAAGCAATTTTGATTTTTGCGCGCGAGACAAAATACTATAATTTAAAGCATCAAACATCTCTGGAAATATAGTCAAAATGTCGATTTTCATAAAAAATATTTCCTTATATCATAACTTCTTTAAGTTTTTCTTTGTTTACGACAATTTTTTTAGTTTTCACATCAACATCCACTAAAATTGCCTTTAAAAATGGAAAACTTCTTTTTGCTCCGCAGTATAAAATATTTATAATGTCCGCTCCGCCATAACTTTCAACACTTTCAACTTCGCCGACAAAATTCCCGTTTTCATCCACCACTTCGCAACCGACAAGGTCGTCAATAAGATATTCGTTTTTATCTGTCTCAAGTTGTGATTTGTCAACATAGACAAATTTATTGCGGAATTTTTCACACTTTTCAATGCTATCAATTTCACAAAGCAAAATATAGCCAAATCCCTTATAAAATCTGATAGATTTGACTATATAACTTTGGCTATCAATCTGCACATCTTTAATTTTTTTCCACGATTTTTCATCTTTTAGAAAAAGGTCGAGTTTCATCTCACCCTTTAGTCCTTGTGGTTTTAGAATTTTTGCAATTTCAACCATTTTATAAAAAAGTTACCTTTTTATTTTAAAAATTACCTTTTTCCCGTCTTTATAACAAGCGGAATGCAAAATAGACCTAATCGCTTGTGCAACCTTTCCATTTCTGCCGATAATTTTGCCCACATCGTTTTCGTCAACTTCAGCTGTCAAAATGATAGCATTTGGTTCTTCGTTGCACTCAATCGAAATCGCTTCTTTATTCTCTACAAGGCTACTAAGAATGTAATGCAATAATTCTTCCATAATAATCTCCTTGTAAATTACTTTTTAGCGTCTTTCTTTTTTGGAACGATTTTCTTACTTGAATAAGGCTTTGGAGTTTCTGCATAAACACCCGCTTTAACAAGCAAAGTTCTTGCTGTTTCAGTTGGTTGTGCGCCCTTGTTTATCCAAGAAAGAGTCTTTTCTGTGTCGATTTTCAAATTGTCTTTTTCAACAAGTGGATTGAAATAGCCAAGGCTATCAATAACCTTTCCGTCTCTGCTTGTTCTTGAATCAGCAACTACAACTCTGTAGAATGGACTCTTTTTGTCCCCAAGTCTTGTAAGTCTAATCTTAACTGCCATAATTTTTCTCCTTTATAATGTAAAAATATATTTTGACAAATTTTTTAATAAAAACTTGTAAAAACCATTAAATTGAATTTAAAAACAACTCATAAGTTCTTTTAAAAGGTTACGCATCCGCGCGTTTTAAAAGTCATCATCTGCGCTACATTTGCACATAAATACTTAGCCATTATTTAGATAAGACCGTTTTTTATGTCAAAAACATTCGTTTTTTGTGCCAAATCGCTTTTTGTCTTAAAATTTAAGTCCTTTAAGACCGCCCGATTTCATACGCTTCATCATAACTTTCGACTGCTCAAATTGTTTTAAAAGTCTATTGACATCTTGAATTTGAGTTCCGCTTCCGTTTGCAATTCTTCTCTTTTGGCTACCTTTTATTAGGTCTGGGTTTCGCCTTTCTTTAGCGGTCATACTTTGGATAATAGCCTTATTTTTAGCAAGGTCCTTTTCATCAATTGTTGCGCCACCAAGCTTGTTTCCCAAGCCAGGAATCATCCCAACAAGGTCGTTTATGTTGCCCATTTTTTTGAGTTTTTCCATTTGAACAAGATAATCTTCAAATGTAAACGAGCTTTCCCTAAACTTCTTTTCAAGTTGTTTTGCTTCTTCTTCACTGACTGCATTTTGTGCTTTTTCAATCAAAGTCAAAACATCGCCCATTCCCAAAATCCTAGACGCCATACGGTCTGGATAAAAAGGTTCAAGGTCATTCAGTTTTTCGCCTACGCCACAAAATTTTATAGGCTTTCCAACAACTTCACTAATCGAAAGTGCCGAACCACCCCTTGTGTCACCGTCAAGTTTTGTAAGAATTACGCCTGTAATGTCAAGTGTATCGTCAAAAGTTTTTGCCACATTGACAGATTCTTGCCCATTCATTGCGTCAACTACGAGCAAAATTTCGGTTGGGTTGATTTCTTTCTTTAAAGTTTTTAGTTCGTCCATCAACTTTTCGTCTATTGATAAACGCCCCGCCGTGTCGACAATTATTGTGTCATACATTTTACTACGAGCGTAGTCAATTGCTTGTTTGCAAGTTTTATAAGGGACTTGTGTTCCCTTTTCAAAAACTTCAACATTTGCACTTTTCCCAACAACTTGAAGTTGGTTAATAGCCGCTGGTCTATAAATATCACACGCGACAAGCATTGGTCTTTTGCCTTGAGATTTAAGCAAACTTGCCAATTTTCCGCACATCGTCGTTTTTCCGCTTCCTTGCAAACCACAAAGCATAATAATTGTTGGTGGATTGCTTGCAACTGCGAGTTTGCTATTTGTCGAACCAAGCAAAGTTACAAGTTCGTCACGGACAATCTTAATAACTTGTTGCCCAGGGGTCAAACTTGTCATAACTTGTTGCCCAACCGCCTTTTCTGACACTCGCGCAATAAAATTTTTCGCCACAAGATAATTGACATCCGCTTCAAGAAGCGCGACCCTAATTTCTCGCATCGCGTCCTTAATTTCAAGTTCGGTCAATTTTCCCCTATTGGTTAGGTGCGAAAAAATGTGGTTAAGTCTCATCGAAAGATTAGAAAACATTGACATTTATAACACCTCCAATATTGATTGAAATTCTTTTTTTGCGCGCTCGACATTGCGTCCGCTCTCGTTTTGTAGTAAACTCAACCCTTTTTCGATTTTTGAACGAATAATCTCATAATTACCTAAAAGTTGCAACTTTTCTTCGTAATTTTCAAGAATTTTCTCCGTCCTTCTCACCAAATCGCAAATTGCTTGGCGTGTGGTCGAAAACATTGAAGCAATTTCGCTTAACGATAAATTGTCATCTAAAAACAATTTTAAAGTATCTCTTTGCTTCTTTGTTAAAAGTTCGCCATAAAACTCTAAAAG
>CAKVCH010000108.1 GCA_934725745.1 uncultured Clostridia bacterium
CTATTAAAATAGGACGATTTTTTATTTTAATTTTACGCTCAACCTTTAAAAAATAAGCATAAAAGAATTGCGCTTCGAATCCGACAAAATCGTTCAAACAAAAGGTTTAAAATAAGAAAAGGAAGAAGAAATGAAAGAGTTAGAAGAGATTTTTTTAAAAGCCAAAAAAGACCTTGAAGAGACAAAAATTTTTCAAGATTTGTCCAGTTTTTATGTAAACTATCTCGGCAAAACGGGAAAAGTTACTGAACTTATGAAAAAGGTCAAGGACTTGCCAAATGAAGAAAAAAGGACATTTGGACAAACTGTAAATAAAATCAAACAAGACCTTCAAGCGCTTATGGAAGAAAAGGAAAAAGAATTTGCGAGAAGAAAGATTTTAGATAAAATAAATAAGACAAAAGACCTAGATTTGACTGTTCCAAGTAGCAAGCCACACGGGAGTTTACATCCAATATCAATCATTCAAAATGAAGTCATAGACACCTTTTTAAGTATGGGATTTACAGTTGAAGACGGGAATGAAATCGAAACCGAATACAACAACTTTGAAGCGGTTAATGTGCCTAAAAACCATCCAGCAAGAGATATGCAAGACACATTCTATCTTGACAACGGACAAGTTTTGAAAACTCACACTTCGGCAGCTCAAAATAGAATAATGCGTAAATATGGCGCGCCACTAAAAGCGATTTTCCCAGGAAGATGTTTTAGAAATGAAGAACTTGACGCCAGCCACGAAAATACTTTCTTCCAAATGGAAGGAATGATGATTGATAAAGATGTTTCTGTCGCAAATTTGATATACTTTATGAAAGAAATGTTGACTCATGTCTTCAAAAAAGAAATCAATGTTAGGTTGCGCCCTGGATTTTTCCCATTTGTTGAACCTGGATTTGAACTTGATATTTCTTGCCCTTATTGCGACGGGAACGGTTGCAGAGTTTGTAAACATGGCGGTTGGATTGAACTTTGCCCTTGCGGAATGATTCATCCTAATGTTTTAAGAATGGGCGGAATTGACCCAGATAAGTATCAAGGTTTTGCTTTTGGGCTCGGCTTTTCAAGGCTTGCTATGATGACATATGATATAACCGAAATTCGTTTGCTTAACAGCGGAAACATTAAAGCATTATCTCAAGCAGGAATCAAATAGGGGAGAAAATTATGAAAGTATCAATAAATTGGATAAAAGATTTTGTCGACTTAAATGGAGTTGACATTGATAAACTTATAAATAAATTCACGATGGCTGTTGCAGAAGTCGAAGGAGTGGAACATAAGGGGAAAGACATCTCAGGAGTTGTTGTAGGTAAAATTTTGAGCGTGGAAAATGTCCCAAATAGCAAAAAATTACACCTTCTTAAAGTTGATGCGGGAGAAGATGAGCCACTTCAAATCGTGTGCGGAGCGCCAAATGTTCGTGTAGGGCTCAAAACTGCTCTCGCAAAAATTGGGGCTAAACTTGGCGACATAACCATTTCAAAGGCAACACTTGCTGGAATTGATAGCTTCGGAATGTGTTGTGGCGGAGATGAAATCGGAATTTCAGACGACCACAGTGGCATTGTCGAACTGGATGACGATGCAAAGGTCGGAGCAGACATAAAAAGTGTTTTAGATATTGAAGATACCGTCTTTGAAGTTGATAACAAATCTTTGACAAATCGCCCAGATTTATGGGGACATTATGGCATTGCAAGAGAAATTTCAGCCCTTTGCGGACGAAAACTTAAACCACTCTTGGTGGCGGATAAAAAAGATTTTGAAGGCAAGCCAAAGACTGAACTTGTTGTTACAAGCAAAGATTGTTATAGATACACAACCGCGAGTATGAAAAATGTTACGCGCAAAAAGTCTGCGCTTAATATGCAAATAAGGTTGTTTTATTGCGGAATGCGTGGGATAAATCTTCTAGCGGATATGACAAATTATGTTATGCTTGAACTTGGTCAACCTATGCACGCGTTTGACGGGGATATTGTAAAGAAAATTGAAGTGTATAACCTTGAAAATGATATGCCATTTAAGACTCTTGACGGCGAAGAAAGAGCGCTAAAGGCTGGGAATATGGTTATTGCAACCAATGGCACTCCTGTTGCTCTTGCTGGTATTATGGGGGGCGAGAATAGCGAAATAACCGACGATACAACAAGCGTTCTTATTGAATCTGCCAATTTTGACGCATACAAGGTAAGAACAACCGCGACAAGTCTTGGAATGAGAACGGAAGCCAGCGCAAGGTATGAAAAGTCTCTTGACCCAGAGCTTACAATGACGGCACTTTTAAGAATGGTTTATCTAATAAAAGAACAAGATTCGGGCGCCGAAATTTCATCAAGCATTGTTGATAGTTATCTTAAAAAATATGACGAACTTGAAGTTGAGCTTACAAAGGACTATGTGGATAGATTCGTTGGCATTGACATTCCAGAAGAAACAATCTTATCAATTTTGACTAGCCTTGAATTTAAGTTGTTGTCAAATAAGAATGGAACATACAAATTCCTTGTTCCTACATTTAGGGCTACAAAAGACATCAACGGGAAGGCTGATTTGGTGGAAGAGATAACTAGAATTTATGGCTATGACAACATTACTCCAAAATCTATTAAGCAACCGCTCAAACCTGCGCTTCTAGACCCTGCTATCAAACTAGAATATGACACAAAATACGCCTTAGCACAAAAGTTTAATCTTAATGAAACTCATTCTTATATTTGGTATGATATGGCAACAAATAAGGAGTTGGACATTGCGCCAACAAGTGTTATAAGGTGTGTAAATTCTATCAATAAAGAAAATGACAAAATTCGTAGCACGATGATTCCAAGTTTGCTTAAAGTCGTTGTGGACAATAAAACAAATTTTGACAATTTTGGGACATTTGAAGTTGGGCGTGTTGTAAAGAGTATGACAGAAGATAATCTTGCGGATGAAACAAAGAGTCTTGGCGTTTTACTATATAGCGCTGATAAGTCAGTCGAAGAAATGCTATATAGTTTGCGTGATATGATTGATTTCTTGTTTGATTATGTATTCAAAATAAAATTGACTCTTAATCTTTCAAAGCCATCCGTTGACTATTATCATCCAAAGAACTATTATACC
>CAKVCH010000109.1 GCA_934725745.1 uncultured Clostridia bacterium
AGACTGATGGTTATTCAAACTAGTGATGCCACAACTTGTTGTGGATTTGCGTTAAGCAAATTGATTTGTGAACAAAGTGAGTAAAGCAACATCACATAGTTTATATTCTAGGAAGTTGAGAGTCATACAATGCTTGCATTGATATGACCGAGACGACGACGAATACAAACATAGTTTATATTATCGGAAGTTGAGTCGGGGTGCTTGCACACCAGCGAGACTGATGGTTATTCAAATTGGAAGTGCAAAGCATTGCTTTGCGAGTGCATTAGCACAAATTTTGAACTTGTTTCAAAATTTACTTCCTATAATTTATATTTAGAACTAATATTTACATAATCCTTTTAAAATAAGGTTTTTTGCAATAAGAAATTCTAATTTCTTTGCAGTGCTAAATTACAAAAGTCGTCTAACAAAAGCGGGAGAAAAAGAGTGAGTCGGGGTTTTTCACCAGAATTTATTGAAAAAGTTAAATCTCAAAATGATATTGTTTCTGTCTTGTCGAGATTCCTTAGACTTGAAAAGAAGGGACGAGACTATTGGGCGTGTTGCCCTTTTCACTCTGAAAAGACTCCGTCATTTGCAATTAGTGAAATGGAACAGTTTTACCATTGCTATGGCTGTGGTGAATCGGGCGATGTTATAAAATTTGTTCAAAAATATGAAAATATGACTTTTGTTGAAGCAATAAAGAAGTTGGCTCAAGATGCAAATATTCCGCTTCCAGAATATGGCGATAATACGCAAGAACTTGAAAATTTGCGAAAAAAGGAAAAGGTCTTAAAAGCGCTTAATTACGCAAAAGAATACTATTGTGACTGCTTAGCAAAAGACAATGGAGTCGCCAAAAATTATGTTTTAAAACGCGAGTTTACTGCCGAAATTGTCAAATATTTTGGCATAGGATACTCAAAAGATTGGCAAGGTCTTATAACATTTTTGCGGTCAAAAGGCGTGAGCGATGAAATAATGGTTTTAGCGGGACTTATTGATAAATCGCAAAACTCTGGCAATTATTACGATGTTTTTGCAACGCGACTAACATTTCCAATTTTAAACCAATTTGGCGATTGTATTGGATTCACGGCAAGGACGCTAGAAGCAAATCCAGAATTTGCAAAATATAGAAATTCCACTCAAACGATTGTTTTTGATAAAAGTAGAACGGTCTATAACATACATACAATTAGAGAACTTAAAAAAGGGCAAAACCTTGACCATGTAATTATTTGCGAAGGGACGGTCGATGTTATTGCAATGTATAAGGCGGGCTTTAAAAACACTGTCGCTTGTATGGGGACTGCCATAACACCACTTCACGCAACAACGATAAAAAGACTCGTGAATAAGGTTGTTTTGTGTCTTGATGGTGATAACGCAGGACAAAAAGCGATGTATAAAGCGATAGATGTTTTGTCTAGTGCGGGGCTTGAAGTAAGAGTCGTCACTTTAAAAGAAAAACTTGACCCAGACGAATTTTTGAAGAAATACGGCGCGGACGAACTAAAAAAATGTATTGACGGCGCAATTGACGGGATTGAGTATAAAATTTGTTCGCTTGAAAAACAATATAATTTGAAGGACAACTTTGAAAAAAATAAGTTTGTCGAAGCGTGCTTTGATATCTTGCGGGGGCTCAGTACCAACGCAGAACGAGAAATTTACCTTAAAATTTTGTCTGAAAAATCAAATATTTCACAAGATATTTTAAGACGAGATATGCTGGGGACAACTTCAACAACGCAAGAGCCCGCTCCAAATCTAAATGACGGCGATAGAATAATGGGAAGCGAGCGCGCAAGTAGGTTTGTCCTTGCAAGCATAGTGAATAAAGAGCCATACGCTTTAAAGGCGCTCAGCAAGAACCTAAAATTTAAAAATTCGACCTATCAAAACTTGTTTGAATTTTTAAAAAAATGTCAGAAAGAAGGAAAATTAGTAACTGTTAGTTCGCTTTTTGATTATTTTGACATTGAGCACGATAGCGATTTGGGGGCAATTGTTGGGTTTAATTTTGAAGAAATTGGAGATAAAAAGGAAGAGTATTTTCAAAAATGTCTTCAAAATATAGACACCATCGACCTAAAAGCGCGTCAGCAACAACTTTTGGTTGATTATAAAAACGAAAAAGACTTAACAAAGCGTCGGGAAATTGCAAAAGAACTTGACCAAGTCGCAAAAGAGATAAAAAATGGAGAAAAATATAATGATTGATGAGAAATTTCAACCAGAGATTACAAAACTTTTTGAAATAGCGAAAAATAAAGGTAATGTTTTAAGTGAAGAAGAAATCATTTTAAGACTGCTTAAATATGATGCTTCGGCAAAAGACATCGAAGAAATTGCGGAGTATTTTACTCAAAATGGTGTAAAAGTTAACAAAACGGTCGATGTTTATGAAGAAATTGAAGACTTAAACGAAATTGCGAGCCAAGTCAATGTTGACGACCCAGTCAAAATGTATCTAAAAGACATTGGAAAAGTTCCACTTCTAACTAGCGAAGAAGAAGTCGAGTATGCAAAGCGTATGAGTGAAGGGGATGTTGTCGCGCGCAAAAAACTTAGCGAAGCGAACCTTCGTCTTGTTGTTTCAATTGCAAAAAAATATTGTGGCAGAACAAGTATGCAATTTCTTGACCTTATTCAAGAAGGGAATCTTGGGCTTCTAAAAGCGGTTGAAAAATTTGACTACACAAAAGGTTTTAGGTTTTCGACTTACGCCACTTGGTGGATTAGACAGTCCATTACTCGTGCTATTGCTGACCAAGCAAGAACAATTCGTATTCCTGTTCATATGGTCGAAACAATCAATAAACTAATTCGTGTTTCTCGTCAACTTATGCAAACACTAGGTCGTGACCCATCAGCACAAGAAATTGCCGAAAAAATGGGAATAAGTGAGCAACGCGTTTGCGAAATTCAAAAAATTGCGCAAGACCCAATTTCTCTTGAAAACCCAGTTGGGGAAGAAGAAGATAGCAAGATTGGTGATTTTGTTGAAGATGAAAGCATCAAATCGCCTGTTGAAAACGCCGCTCAAATGATTTTGAAAGAACAACTTATGCTCGCAATCGACACCTTGACTC
>CAKVCH010000110.1 GCA_934725745.1 uncultured Clostridia bacterium
GATTTCTTCCATAGGAAGGACAGTTAGCATTTTTAAAAATTTTATAACATCCGCGTCGTCGACATTGCGCCAATATTGGTAAAATTCAAATGGAGTTGTCTTTGTCCTATCAAGCCAAACGGCGCCTTTTGCGGTTTTGCCCATTTTTTTGCCTTCGCTTGTTGTGAGAAGGTTAATGGTCATAGCGCTTGCGTCTTTGCCGAGTTTTTTTCTAATAAGTTCCGTCCCAAAAAGCATATTTGACCATTGGTCGTCACCGCCAAATTGAAGATTGCAGTTGTAATTTTTAAACAAATAATAAAAGTCGTATGATTGCATAATCATATAGTTAAATTCAAGGAAAGACAACCCTTTTTCCATTCTTTGCTTGTAACATTCCGCCCTTAACATATTATTGACTGAAAAACAAGCGCCGACTTCACGCAAAAGTTCAATGTAATTAAGTTTTAAAAGCCAGTCAGCATTGTTTAGAGCAAGAGCTTTTCCTTCGCCAAAATCGATAAAGCGTTCCATTTGCTTTTTAAAACATTCACAGTTGTGCCTTATTGTCTCTGGCGTCAAAACATTTCGCATATCCGTTCTTCCCGATGGGTCTCCAATATATCCAGTCCCACCGCCCAAAAGAACGATTGGTCGATTGCCACCCATTTGAAGTCTCTTAATGAGTGCCAAAGTCATATAATGTCCGACATGTAGCGAATCGGCCGTTGGGTCGAAGCCGATATAAAATGTCGCTTTGCCAGTGTTAATTAAGTCTTTAATTTTTTCTTCGTCGGTCGTTTGTGCAATGAGTCCACGCGCGACTAAATCTTCGTATAATTGCATAATTTTCTCCTTAAAGCACCCTTATTGTACCATTTTTATTAAAAAAGACAAGCGTTTTGCGCCTAAAAAGCAACAAAACGCCCTAGTTTTTACTATGAAAACAAAAAAGGTTATTTTCTTGTAAAAAAATTAGATTTTTTATAGACGCTTTCGCGCCACAAAACTTAAAAGTAAAAGATAAGCCCATAACAAATCAAAATTAGGTTATTTATTATAGAAAAAAACTTAATTTTAAAGCAAAAAAGAAAAAACTTAACCTTTAAAGTAAAAAGATAGAAATTATAAGTTTACTTCGGTTACGACGATGTCGCTATTGAGTCCTAAAATGTTTGAAATAAAAATGTCGCCAACCTTGATTCTTTGTGGGGAAGGTTCTTTTTTTATTGCACGCAAAACATCGTCCACTTTACCTTTTGGAACGGGGCAAGATGTTTTTAAACAAATAGTTCCATTTTTATAACTTTTAACTGTCGTTACAATGCGTTCGGGCGCGGTCGTTTCCTTTATCCCATATTCGTGACCGCGTGGACAAGAGTTGCCCGTTACGATGATGTCATTTCCCTTTTTTGTAACCGTCAATGTGCATCCGACGGGGCACATAATGCAAGTTAGTTCCATTTTTTCTCCTTTTTGTTTTAATAATCTAAGCAAAATCTAATTTATATTTGTTTTAAAAATATAACTAAAATCGTTGTTTGCATTTTTAAAAGCCACAATTTCAGTGTTTAATTTTGTTGTTATAAAAATATAACTTTTATGTTTCCTTTATTGCGCGACTTTATTATATATTTGTTTTTTCAAAATATTTTTTGCTCTAAAATACTAAAATTATCTACTTTCAATATAAACTTTTATATTATTTTTTAGTCCCATTTTAGATAGGATAACCGTTTCCATTTCGGCTGGCAAAATGACTTTTTTAGGAACGCGCCTTATTTCTTTTTCGCCACAAGTTACGACAATATCACAATTTCTAAAAATTGCGGACGACCTAAAATTTAATGTCAAAATTCCGTCGCTTTCGTAAAATTTTGTTGGGTTAATGTATCTTAATCCTGAGCCAAACTGGATGTCGTGTGGGTTGTCAAGACTTAAAAGCCCTTTAACATATTTTCCCGCGTTTTCGCCCGCGCGTTCGGATTCTTTACTGACATTGTCGACGATGTCGTGAACATGGAGAACATTCCCGCACGAAAACACGCCCACTTTGTCTGTCATAAGATATTCGTCGACTTTTGCTCCGCCAGTTATCAGATTTTGAGTGACGCCCATATGGCTTAAAAGGTCGTTTTCGGGGACAAGCCCGATACTTAAAATGACTGTGTCGCATGGGATGAACTCTTTTTTATCTAGGTCAAAAGAAAAGTCACTTTTGACTGGCGCAACCCAAACGCCTTCGACCCTAGTTTCACCCACAACTTCGACGACGGTTTTTGAAAGGTGCAAAGGAATGTTGTAATCTTCAAGGCATTGTACAATGTTGCGTTTTAGTCCCGACGGATGTGGCATAACTTCGTACACGCCAAGCACATTTCCACCTTCATATCTAAGTCGTCTTGCCATAATGAGCCCAATGTCGCCACTACCCACGATAACAATATTTTTGCCGACCATTTTGCCATAAATATTGACCATTTTTTGCGCCGAACCCGCCGACATAACGCCCGCAGGTCTTGTCCCGCAAAGGTTTATCGCTCCACTTGGTCTTTCGCGACAGCCAAGCGCGCAAACAACTGCTTTTGCGCCCACTTTAAACGCCCCTTTTGGGCTAATGCACGAAATTTCATAACGCGGACTTGTTGCGTTTTTGCCATTTAAAAGGTCATTTTTTTGATTTGACTTTTTTTCCTTTATATCAAGAATGGTTGTTTCAAGCATTACTTCAATATTGCTTGATTTTACCTTATCAGAAAACCTTTTTGCATACTCAGGCCCCGTCAATTCTTGCTTAAAATAGTTGAGTCCAAAGCCATTATGAATGCACTGATTTAAGATTCCGCCCAGCCTATTTTCGCGCTCAATTATGGCGACTTTAAGCCCTTGTTCGCTTGCTCTTAAAGCACTTGCCATTCCAGCACTTCCACCGCCTAAAACTACTATGTCGTATTCTTTATTCATAAATCCCACCTTCTTTTATGTCGCCCGTAACGACACTTGAAAAGCCTTTAAAATCAATCTCTTCTTCGGGAACTTTGTAGTAATCCGCCATAATTTTGACGATTTTTGGATAGCAAAACGACCCGCCACAAT
>CAKVCH010000111.1 GCA_934725745.1 uncultured Clostridia bacterium
GTCGCCCTAAATTCTTTTTTCTATTTAACCCCTTCAGTTTCTTATTCGTCAACGGCTTTTCTAATTGACAAGCCAATGCGTTGTTTTTGAAGGTCAATACTAATAATTTTGACTTTTACGATATCTCCAACAGACAACTCTTCACTAGGATGTTTAATATATCTATCGCAAACTTCGCTAATATGAACGAGCCCGTCTTGGTGCACGCCAATATCAACAAAAGCGCCAAAGTCGATAACATTTCTAACCGTCCCTTTCATAACCATTCCGACTTTCAAATCTTCGATACTTAGAACATCGCTTCTAAGTTCTGGTTTTGGAAGGTCGTCACGAATATCACGACCTGGTTTTAAAAGTTCCTTTACGATATCATCCAATGTTGGAACACCGACGCCACATTCACTTGCAACCTTTTCTTCGCCCTTTGCTCCGATAAGTCTTGGCAAGTCGAGCATTGCTTCTTGTCCGATATCGCTATCTTTCATATTGAACATTTTTAGCAATTTTTCCGTTGCTTCGTAACTTTCTGGGTGAACGCCCGTATTATCCAAAATGTTTTTTTCATTTGGAATCCTAAGGAAGCCCGCGCATTGTTCGTATGCCTTTGCGCCCAACTTATTCACCTTTAAAAGTTCGTTTCTAGTTGTAAACTTTCCATTTTCGCGCCTAAAATCGACGATATTTTTTGCAATTGACGCATTAAGCCCCGACACATGTTCAAGGAGTTTATAACTTGCCGTATTAAGGTCAACCCCAACCGAGTTAACGCAATCTTCAACGACCCCGTCGAGCACAGTTGACAACCTTTTTTGTGGCATATCGTGTTGATATTGCCCAACGCCGATAGATTTGACATCAATTTTGATAAGTTCCGCAAGCGGGTCTTGAAGTCTTCTAGCAATACTGACCGCACTTCTTAAACTTACATCATAGTCTGGGAATTCTTCCGCCCCCAACTTACTTGCACTATAAACGCTCGCACCCGCTTCGTTTACAACCATATATTGAACAGGTCTATCAAGTTTTTTTATAAGGTTACTTACAAAAATTTCACTTTCCTTACTTGCAGTGCCATTCCCGATTGAAATCGCGTCGACTTTATGTTTTTTGACAAGGTCAGAGATAATTTCTTCACTTTTTTCAATTTGGTTATGTGGTGGAGTTGGGTAAATAACGGTTTTATCAATAACATTGCCGTTTGGGTCGATAACCGCCACCTTACAACCCGTTCTATACGCTGGGTCAAGCCCCAAAATAACCTTATCTTTCAAAGGTGGTTGCATAAGAAGAGGTTTCAAGTTAACTTCAAACATTTTAATTGCTTGTTCGTTCGCCTTATCCGTCAAAGTCGCCCTAAGTTCCCTAATAAGTGAAGGCAAAATAAGTCTTTCAAAACTATCTTGTACAGCCGACTTTATAAACTCTTCGTACGAGCCGTTTTTGACCAAAACTTCATTTAAAATAAGTTCGACGCATTTTTCGTTATTTGTCTCAACATCAACTTTCAAACATTCGTCTTTTTCACCCCTATTTATCGCTAAAATGCGGTGGCTAGGGATTTTATTGACTGGTTCTTTGTAATTTTCGTATGTTTGATAAACAAGATATTTTTCGCCAGGTTTTAATGTCGTCACCATTTGAGCTGAGTCGTAAATAAACTCTCTCAAAATCTTTCTCAACTCCGCGTCGTCGCTTATCATTTCCGCGATAATGTCGCTTGCGCCCGCAAGAGCTTCTTTTTCGTCTTTTACGCCCTTTTCTTCACTCACATAATCTTTTGCCAACTCTTCAAGAGTGTGCTTGTCTTTTTGCTTAAAAATAATCTCAGCCAAAGGTTTGAGCCCTTTCGCTTCGGCAATTGTTGCGCGAGTTTGCCTTTTTGGACGGAAAGGTCTATAAATATCTTCAAGTTCAGTAAGCGTAAGCGCTTTGTTCAACTTATCCATAATTTCAGGGGTCATCTTTTCTTGACCTTCGATAAGTTTGACGATTTCTTCCTTTCTCTTTTCAAAGTTTCTCAAATATTCAAGTCTATCCGCAAAATCTCTAATAATTTGGTCGTCAAGACTTCCGTGCATTTCCTTTCTGTAACGCGCAATGAAAGGCACAGTACAACCTTCGTCAAGAAGGTTTATAATGTTATTCGCGTAGTCGAGTCTAATGTTAAATTCTAAACTTAATGCTTTTGCAATGTCCATATGTGTGTAAAATCCTTTTATGTTGTGTCAGTTTGTTGTATTTTTAAACAAGTGGTTTTAAAATATATAAAAACTATTTTACAAGTTTAAAATAACCTTTTGTTCTATTCTTCTAATTTAAAACAAATGCTTATTTGTAACTCTTAAATTTTTATATATTTTTACTTAAACAGCCCCGAAATAAGGGCTATTTAAGAGATTTTTTTAGGCCACTTACCTAAATTCTACACAAGTTTAATCTTGTGTGCTTCAAGATAATATCTCTTTTCTCTTGCTTCTCCAATTGAAAACGCCTTTCTTGGCAAAACACCGTGTTTGATGACAAACTCAAAAAGTTGTGTCTTATCAAGTGTAGGAAGAGTGATTCCAACGGCGGTCTTATCTTTACTACAAATATCTTTGAGAGAATCAAGCCCGTGAATGTAGTCAACCGTCATTTCAATTTCATCAGCCAAGCACTCGTCAATGTATTCTTGCACCATTTTGATTGCAAGTGGCGAATTGTTTGGCAAGTCAAATGTCTCTTCTTTGCCGTTTACAATGAGCGTTTGAGTGTTGACGCTTTCGCCTTTATTTGGTCTATAAAGTTTTTTAAGCCCTTTTACAAACTTGCTAGACGCATTTTTGACAACCCTAAAAATTGGGCTAAACTCAATCCCCGCGTCGTGAATATTGACAACTTCAACAAGCGCGTATCTTGCTGGGTGATTCTCTAAAAGTTCCGCTGGCAAAGTCGCTTTAAGTCTGTTCCAATGCTCTTTTGCCGTCGCTAAACTGTGGTTTCCGTCGCCCACTGCAAAAAGAAGTGGAGTTTCACTATTAAAGGTCTTTTTAAGATATTCTGG
>CAKVCH010000112.1 GCA_934725745.1 uncultured Clostridia bacterium
CTATATTATACACTAAGTCTTTAGAACCAAGGTAACCTTTTTACATAAAAACAACTACTTTTTATATAAACATTAAAGTCGGCAACTTCTTATCTGGTCAAGTATAAAGTAAAAAAAAGAGAAGATTTATTTGCAAAATATCTCTTTTTTTATTATTATTGTATCTTTTATTTAATTTAATAATTTTTGTGAAAGCAAGAGAAGTTCCCTTTTTTCGCTGATTTCGAGTTTGTCGTAGATGTTTGCAAGGTGTTTTTTTACTGTATGCTCGGAAATGAAAAGGGCGGAAGCGATTTCTTTCCTTGGTTTGTTTTTAAGCGTTAAAATGAGAACTTCTTTTTTCCTTCATACAAAGTAGCCATTTTTTTTATTTTATCAACAAAGACACATATGGCGACTAAAATAACTGAAATTGCACTAATTATTTTTGTCGACGATTTGCATAGATAAAAGCCTTTTAAAACTATTTTTTGCTTTTTGGCACTTTTTTAGGCGGGGTCTTTGGAGCGTTGTTTTTGAAAAAGTCATCTAAAATGGAAGATAGCTCGACAAGTTTTGTCTTATCTTTCAATTCTTGTTCTGTCATTTTGTCTCCTTTTTGCTATTATATCTTTTTAAATTCGTTCTGTTAAATGTTTTTTTGTCTTTTTGATAAGCGGTCTAGGTTTATTAGAATTTTTGCCTAAGGGATTAAAATTAAAGTAAGTGGTGGTAGCTTAAAGTGCAAGAAAAATCTTTATTGCTGTAGATTTGTGTAAAAAATAGTTAAACTATTTTTTCATTTCGTCTTCTAGGTTCGATAGACGATTAAAATCTTCTTTTTCAAAATCGCTTGCATAGTTGACATCTATTCTATTGCAATACTTTGATTCGTCAAATAGGACATCGCCATATGTGTCAAACATTTTTTGTTGTTTGTCTTTATTTCTTACACCTTTTATGACCGTCTCAATTTCGTCTTGTAGCGCGGTAAAACCTTTTTTAGAAAAATATTTTTGCATATTTGCAAAATGCGTTTTTTCTTCGTCACGAAGCCCCGTGTAGTTGTTTAAATAACGCGTGATAAGTAGCTTTATAAGCGTTGGGTCTTTGGTCTTTTTAAAAACTTTTAACTCTTCGTCTAATTTTGCACGCTCAGATTTTGCGCAAGTTTCTCTATTTATTTTGACGATTGGAATGCCAAGTTGCACGGACGCTTTGACGCTTTCTTCCCACCTATGCATTTCTTTTTCGTGCTGGTCGATAAGAAGTTTTTTGATTGGTTCAAGATTTCTTTGTATTTTAAGTTCCTTTTGGAAATCTTCAAATTCTTCAAAAAAAACAATGTAGTCGGGGTTTTTCTTAAAAAAATTTCCGCTTTTTGAGATGTCGATTCTTTCAAAATTAAGTTCGTTGTAGTAGTCGCGTGTTCTATTTATAAGTTCGTCGGGTGAAAAAAATCGTTGACCGACATTGTGAAAATTTATGTCATAATTTCGACTTTTCGGCGTACTATTTAAGTCGGTGTGACTACCCGCAAGAAGTGATTCTTCGGGCATATTTAGAAAACCAAAAACAACGCTTGGTTGCTTGGCTGTTGCAAGACAAGAGTTTGAAATAAGAGAACAACAATTGCCGTGCGAGCGCAAAAGAGAAGAATTCCAATAATCCTTGTAATTTGCCGATTTTTCCAAATTTTGATAGGCGCCAACGGCTGTAACGAGCATTTTAAAATCCGTTCCTGCGTCATAAACAAAAGCGTTGCCTACTCTTTTTTTTGTTCGACCTTCAAGTGAAAATAGAGAGTTGTTTATTTGTTTTGTATACTCTTTTCTCATTTGATTTTCAAAGGTCATCATAGAAAAATATGATGGTTCAAAACCGCTATTTGTTAGGTGGTCAAAAAGCGCCAAAAGGCTTTTTGAATCGTTAGTCTCGTCGACCTTTGCTGTTGCGTAATATGTCTCAAAAAGATATTTATTTTCAAGCGTTTCTTTAAGGTCGTCGAGAGTGAACCTATGAAAAATGAGTGGAACATCGCACGAGTAGGCGTCATCGCCGTACTGCAACCCAAAAAATTTGTAAAAAATTGCTTTTTTTATTGTTTCGACGCTTCTTTTCTCGTCTGGCAACCGCCTTTGCTCTTCAATTTTGTTTGAAATATGTTTTTGAATAGGATTATTTTCGTCAAAAAGGTCGTTCAAATCGCTTATTTTCTCAATAAATTTCGACAAATTAACGCCCGCTTTTGTTCCAAGAAGAAAAACCAAACTCTCGATTTGGCTATCTGTCAAACTGTTCCCGTTATCCACATATTTATCAATAAGTGTGCATAAATGTGTGCTTTTTTCGTATCTTTTAAGGAGCGCTTGGTCGTTTTTTTCGTCGCTTGACATTGGATTGTATCCAACACTACTTAAAATTTGCGAAAGATAGGACGCGGGATAACTCGAAATTTCGCATACCTTTTCATATAGTTTTTTAAACCAAGAGAGTCTAGTGTCGTCTAGGCTTACAAGTTGCAATTGAACTGATTTGTCTATGGTTAAAAGGGGAAGTTCGTCCTTTAAAAAGTTGTATTTGTCATCCAACAACTCAAAGTTTAGGGTGTCGCAAATTTCTGCGTTGTGTTTTTTTAGCAGTTGTAATTTTATCTTTTGTTTTGGAGTAAGTTGTAAATTTTTGATTGCTTTACTTGTCGCAACATAACTGTTGCAGAATTGAGATAAAACGACCTTGTCCACATCATTTTCAAGGTGATTAAACGCTTCTAAAACATCTTCATCGGCAAAAACATCATATAATTCGCCATAATAAAATTGACCGCTAACAGCACCCCTATTTTTAATAGTGTTAAAACATAATTTTAGTGCGAACATTCTCTCTTGCTTGTCCATTTTATCTCCTTATATTATCGGAAGTTTTGTCGGGGAGCTTGCTCACCAGCAAAACTGATGTTTATTCAAATTAGTGATGCCACAACTTGTTGTGGATTTGCGTTAAGCAAATTGATTTGCGAACAAAGAGAGCAAAGCAACATCACAT
>CAKVCH010000113.1 GCA_934725745.1 uncultured Clostridia bacterium
CAAATTATCAAATGAAAGATTGGGCGTTTAACCGTCAAAGATATTGGGGCGAACCTTTCCCAATTGTTTATTGCGACCATTGCGGGACGGTGCTTGTTCCAGAAAAGGATTTGCCAGTAAGGCTTCCAGACCTTAAAGAGTTTAAGCCTAGTAAGAATGGTGAGTCACCACTTGCGCAAGTTGAAAGTTGGGTCAATTGCACTTGTCCAAAGTGTGGCGGAAAGGCAAGACGCGAAACGGACACAATGCCACAATGGGCGGGGTCGAGTTGGTACTATTTAAGATATATGGACCCAAAAAATGATAAATGTTTTGCCGACTTAGATAAGCAAAAATATTGGGGACCAGTCGATTGGTACAACGGCGGAATGGAGCACGTAACGCGCCACCTTATTTACTCGCGTTTTTGGAATATGGCACTTTACGACTTGGGGCTTGTGCCTTATGAAGAGCCATACCTTAAACGCTCCACACAAGGCTTGGTTCTTGCAGAAGACGGCAGTAAAATGAGTAAAAGTGCGGGGAATACTGTCGACTTTATTAAAATAATTGAAGATTACTCGGCTGATATTTTGCGTCTGTACACATTATTTATGGCTGACTATGAAAGTTCCGCACCTTGGTCTAGTGTAAATATAAATGGGTGCAAGAGATTCTTAGAAAGAGTGGAAAGGATGAGTCAAATGATAGATGATTTTGACGGCGTCCACCCTGAACATATTTCTATTTTAAACGACATCATTTCAAAAGTTACAAACGACATAAATAGTTTGAAATTTAACACAGCAATTTCATCTCTTATGACTTTTGTAAACAACATTTATAATGACAAATACATTTCAAAACAAGAATTTATTGAGTTTTTGCAACTTTTATATCCATTCGCGCCACATTTTAGCGAAGAAATGAACGAAATTATCGGCAACAAAACAATGATTTGTAAGTCGACTTGGCCACAAACTAGGGTCGATAATAGTAAAAAAATTATCAATCTTCCAGTTCAAGTTAATGGCAAAATGAAAGAGTTGGTGCAAGTCGAATTTGGCGCAAGTCAAGAAGAAGTTATTGAAAAATTGAAATCTTCTGATAAAATAAAAGACCTTATTTTAGCGGGCGTTAAAAAAGTAATTTTCGTTCAAAATAAAATTATAAATTTGATTGTTTAATATTTGACTTTGATAAAAAAACTACAAAAACAATAAAAAAATGAAAGTAAAAAGGGGAAATATGGAGTTGGAGTTGTTAAGCCCAGCGGGCAATATGGAAAAACTCAAAACCGCCGTATATTTTGGCGCAAACGCTGTCTATTTTAGCGGAAAGACTTTTGGATTACGCGCATTTGCGGGGAATTTTAGTGACGAAGAAATCGCCCAAGCGGTGGATTTTTGCCATAAGCACAATGTAAAAGCCTATGTAACAGTCAATATTGTGGCGCACGAAAAAGATTTTACGGGTTTAAAAGAATATCTTGAACTTCTAGACTCTTCAAAAGTTGATGCCATTATTGTAAGCGACCTTGGAATAATGAGCTTTGCAAAAAAATACGCACCTAGACTTGATATTCATGTCAGCACACAAGCAAATGTTACAAATAAATACACGGCGAAAATGTATGCCGATTTGGGTGCAAAAAGGATTGTTTTAGCAAGAGAACTTAGTTTAAGTGAAATAAAGGCGATAAAAGATTATCTTGGTGACGACATTGAACTTGAAGCCTTTGTGCATGGTGCAATGTGTATAAGTTATTCGGGGAGATGTCTCCTTAGTAATTTTCTCGCGGGTCGCAGTAGCAATCACGGAGAATGCGTGCAAGCGTGTAGGTGGGGGTATGAAATTTCAGCCAAGGGCGGAAAAGGTGAGCAGTATCCAATTGAGCAAGACGAGCGCGGGACTTACATTTTAAATAGTAAGGACCTAAATATGGTTGAATACATAAAAGACTTGGCAGAAGCGGGAGTTACGAGCTTTAAAATAGAAGGTCGTATGAAAACTGCTTATTATGTTGCAACTGTTGTTAATGCTTATAGGCGCGCAATTGACTCGTATTTGAAAAACGAGCCTTTAACCGACGAAATTAAAAACGAACTAAACAAAGCAAGCAATCGTGGCTATTCGACTGGGCTATACTTTGCAAACGATGAAAAGAGTGTTTGCCTTGAAACAAGCACGCAAAAACAAACCTATGACTTTGTTGCAGTTGTTCTATCAAGTGACGGTAAATACATAACAGTTGAGCAGCGAAATCGCTTTAAAGTTGGTGACGAACTTGAAGTGTTGTCTCCAGACGACAATTTTAATAAAGTTATAAAGGTTACTCAAATGAAAAATCAAAAGGACGAAGAAATTTTGGATGCTAAAAATGTCCAAGAAGTTATAAAAATAAAATGTCCTTTGAAGTTGCATTGCGGTGACATTTTAAGAAAAATAAAAGTGGAGTAGTTTTTTTAAAAATAAGAGAAATAAATTAAAAAAAGAACTTGCAAATAGTTATTGAAATATTCCTTTTTAAAACGCGACACAATAAAGATGATTTTAACGCTATGTAAACAACAATTTTAACGCAAAAAAATAGCAATTATAATTTGGTAAAAGGTAGCGATTTTAATGCGACAAAAAGGATAACAATTTTTAAAAGTAGCTATAAATAATAGTAAAAAATATCTTTTTAATAAAAAAACATTATCAGAGACCTGATAATGTTTTTTATCTTTTGACATAATAAATTTAGGGCTAATGTTTAGCCATAGAGATTTATTTGTTCAAATTTTCTAAATATGCAAGAAACTTTCAATTGAACCTTTGATGCCAAAATCAAATGAGAAGATAACAATTGCCGCGCAAACGATCAAGAAAACAAGTTTAATAATAGAGGATTTTGACCAAACGGCACTGAGTCCAACCGTTATCATAAGAGCCATAGGCGCATAAACTCCGATGTAGTTTAATATCGTCGCAACAACACTTTCAGTTGGAATAAATGTGCCACCAGTGTAGTAG
>CAKVCH010000114.1 GCA_934725745.1 uncultured Clostridia bacterium
CATATAATAGTTTCAGTACGGTTATAGTTCCAAATTCAGTATCAGATTTGGGTCCTTCTAATGTAAATTCTTTTATGAAAAAAAGAAGTGATTACTTTTTTTTATTCTCGAAAGAGCCTGAGGCTCCTATTGTTGATAATAAATCACCTTTTTATATGTCCTCAGTGAAAATTGTTAAACTGCCTAACAGTTTAAAAAAAATAGAGCGTGGTGCTTTTTCTGATTGCAGTTTGTTAACGACAATAACAATACCCTCAAGTGTAGTATCAATAGGCTCTTATGCTTTTCAATATTGTTCAAATCTTAAGAATGTATTATTTGAGGATGTAACAAACACTTGGAGAATCAATTACGCCACGAGTGTCGGGCCTTCAGTCGGCGTGGCGGATTCCGCGCAAAATGCAACATATTTGACAAATACATATCAACATAATACTTGGGTTAAAATTAGTTAAGTTGTTCAAATATATTTTTTTATAGATAATTTGAATAGAAACCTATTAAAAGCCCTGTAAAGTTGGACGGTCGATTTACATCGGTGGGGTGGGGATAAAAAATCAAGTGAAAAGGGCAAAAGGTTTGACAAGGGGGGAGTAAAAATATTAAAATGTTTTTATGGAAAACTTTAAGGATGAGATTTTAAGAATTATGAACGAGCGCGTCATTTCTCACAAGGGATTTGACGGGCTTTCTTGTACGCTTGCTAAACTTGTTAAGTGCGACGAGTCTCTTGCGAAGTCTATTCTTGGCGACCTTATTTCTAGCGGGGATGTTTTTGAGTATGGGCGCGGAAGGTTTGCGGGAAGTAGGCTTTTAGGGCTTATTAAGGGCAAATACAGTTACACAAATGAAAGGTTTGGGTTTGTTTTAAACGCGGATGGGGACATTTTTGTTTCAAAAAAGAATAGTATGAACGCTTTTGACGGAGACATTGTTTTATGTAAAGTTACGGGGCGTGCGTACAATGGCAAAAAGCGCGAAGGTAAGATTGAAAAAATCATTTCGCGCGACAACGACGGGCTTGTTGGTACTTTTTACACGCAAAACGGGCTAAATTTTGTTAACCTTGACAGAAAAAATATGGATGTACGAATTGCTCCAAAGGACACAATGGGGGCAAGACCACAAGATAAAGTTGTTATTGATATTTTATCTTACAAGTCGGGGAGACCTGTTGGGCGTGTTATTGAAGTCATTGGGAATTTAAATGATAAGGGGGCGGACATAAAATGGCTCCTAAGGTCATACAAGGTGCGCGACATTTTCCCAAAAGAAGTTATTGAATATGCAAAATCTGTGCCACAAGAAGTTGTTTTTAATAAAGAGAGCGGTAGGCGTGATTTGCGTGACCAAATGATTGTTACAATCGACGGCGTTGACGCAAAAGACCTTGACGACGCGGTTACTGTTACAAAAAATGCGGACGGAACATACAAACTTGGCGTTCATATCGCGGATGTGGGCGAATATGTTAAATTAAACAACCTTTTGGACCAGGAAGCGTATAAGCGCGCGACAAGTATATATTTTCTTGACCAAGTTATTCCTATGCTTCCAAAGGAACTTAGTAACGGCATTTGTTCGCTTAATCCGCACGTGGATAGGCTGGCGCTTTCAGTCGAAATGATTATTGATAAAGACGGGAATGTTACTAAAAGTGAAATTTTTGAAAGTGTTATAAACAGCAAGCATAGGCTAAATTATGACCAAGTTTTAAGACTTCTTGACGGCGACGAAAAGGAAGCGGAAAACTTAAAGGACATCAAGCAGATGATGTTTGATATGCTTGAACTGTCGCAAATTTTGGAAAATAGGCGCAAAAAGTGCGGAATGCTCAATTTTGAAATTCCAGAAGGCGAAGTTATTGTTGACGAAATGGGGAAACCTGTTAAGATTGAAAAAAGGTTGCCAACGAAATCAACAAAGATTATCGAAACATTTATGGTTGTCGCAAATGAGACCGTTGCAAAAACTTTTGAAAATTTAAAAATTCCATTCGTTTATCGTGTGCATGAAAAGCCAGATAGCGAAAAAATTGCGACTTTCTTTAATTTTATTGACACTTTGGGGCTTAAACTCCCTAGCGGGAAAAAGGATATTGAACCTATTGACCTTCAAAAGGTTTTGGTGCAAGTTGAAGGGAAAAATCTTGAGGGCGTCGTCAATATGATGATGTTAAGGAGTCTTAAAAAGGCAAAATATCTTGATAAATGTTTGGGACATTTCGGAATGGCGCTTGATTTTTATTGTCATTTTACATCACCTATTAGAAGATACCCAGATTTGACCATTCATAGAATAATTAAAGAATGGTTGCACGGAAATAGCGTTTTTGTGAAGTCGGGCGAAATGGCGGATTTTGTCCAAAAGGCGAGCGAGCAAAGTAGCACGCAAGAAAAGTTGAGCGAAGATGTCGAAAGAGCGATAACTGACTACAAAAAGTGCGAGTATATGGAAAATTACATTGGAGAAACCTTTGAAGGAATTATTAGTGGCGTGAGAGAAAAGGGCTTTTATGTCGAACTTGATAATACTTGTGAGGGTCTTGTGAGTGTTAGTAGCTTGACGGATGATTTCTATACTTATGATGAACAAAGTTTGAGCCTTGTATCGCACAACAATTTTTACAAGATTGGCGAAAAAGTGGAAGTTAAACTTGTTAATGTCAATAAAAAAGAAAGAAAAATTGATTTTGAAGTAATAAGAAAAATTAGGTAGTGGTGGGAAATTTAAAGAAAATAGGAAAAAGGGGACGGCACGAAAGGCGCGCGGGCGGGGGCTGAAAAGCCCCCACGCGCGCGCTGTGATGTAATTTGGGCTTTAAGACCAAATTACATCACAGTTTTGTCGAGAATGTTTCTCGACAAAACTCTTCCGTGCCGACTTGCTTTTTGTCTCTAAAT
>CAKVCH010000115.1 GCA_934725745.1 uncultured Clostridia bacterium
GTTCGATAATAATTTATTCCATTGAAAATATTAGTTAAATTTGTTTTATTATTGAGAAAAAATTTGATATAATAAAATAGATAATATGGTGCAAGGGCCGTTGTTAGCCCTAAATAAGTTGTTTTTACAACTAACCAAATTTTCCAAATAAAATATTTAGGGGGAACATAAATGATTACTGCTGGAGATTTCAGAAAGGGTGTAACATTCGAAATGGACGGAAACGTTTTTAGTATTATCGATTTTTTGCATGTTAAACCAGGCAAAGGCGCTGCTTTTGTAAGAACAAAAATTAAAAATGTCGTGACTGGACAAGTTTTGGAAAAAACTTTTAACCCAACCGAAAAATTTGAAGAGGCAAAAATTGAGCGTAAAGAAATGCAATATCTTTACAATGAAGGCGGGATTTACTACTTTATGGATATGGAAACATATGAACAAATTCCACTTAACTATGACCAAGTCGAAGAAGCGATGAAATATGTCATTGAAAATATGATGGTTTCAATCCAATTCTATAAAGGGAAAGCATTTTCGGTCTTGCCACCTATGTTTGTTGAACTTACAATTACGGAATGTGAGCCAGGTATCCAAGGCGATACATCAAAAGCGGGCAACAAGCCAGCAACTTTGGAAACAGGAACACAAATTCAAGTCCCACTTTTTATTAACTTGGGTGACAAAATCCGTATTGATACAAGAACTGGAACATATATGGAAAGAGTGTAGGGTTTAACCAATTTAAAATTTAATAAAAATGTCGAAATAATGTTATTTTTGTAATAACATTATTTTTTTTGTCCTTTTAAGATTTTTAAGTGGTGTCACGAATAAATATCTATGTAGATAAATTTTTCTTGACTTTTTTAAAAAAAAGTACGGTTTTAAAAAGGTTTTTATTGAAATTGTCGTATAAATTTGACGAAAAAACTTTGGAGTAAAGGTAACTATAAAAGCAACTTGTTATATAAACGCTAGAAAAGGTTTAGATAAGAATAGTCTATAAAAAGGAGAAAAAATGATTGAAAGTCTCTTTCCGCAATATTTTTTAAAGTTAATTGAAAAAGTCCCGATTGACAAAGTGACAGAAATTAGATTGCGACTCAACAAAAAAATTGTAATGTCAATTGGCAACAAATCGTATTATTTATCGTCAGACGGACTCACGGGAAACAACAACAAAGCGATCATTGCAGACAAACTTTTGATTGATGACACCTTTAAGCGTGCTTGCGAAAATTCTGTTTATGCTTACGCTGACCAAATTAAAAATGGGTTTATAACTACAAAAGGTGGCATTAGAATTGGGCTTGCGGGCGAAGGTGTGTATGAGAGGACAACCATTAAGACGATAAAAAATATTGATAGTTTATCAATTCGTATTCCAAGACAAGTGAATGGATGCGCTATGCCGATTATGAAGTACCTTTTTTCAAGCGAATTTTTAAACACTCTTATCATCTCTCCGCCTGGAGCAGGCAAAACGACACTTATTCGCGACATTTTGCGGACTTTGTCGGAAAAAAATTATTGTTACAACATACTTTTGGTTGATGAAAGATTTGAAATTGCAAATTGTTTTAACGGCGAGCCTACTCTAGATGTTGGAAATTTTTGCGATATTTTAAGTGGTGTTAGAAAAGATTATGCCTTTGAAAATGGCATCCGTGCGTTGCGTCCTGACATAATAGTGACAGACGAATTATCTCCACTAGATTACTCTGCCGTACAAAATGCAGTGTCGTGTGGCGTATCTATATTAGCATCTGCACACGCAAAAGATGTTGAAGATTTAAGGCTAAAAGACGGATTTGAGACAATTTTGAAAAACAAAATTTTCAAGCGTTTTGTTGTCTTGTCATCGCGTGAAGGCCCTGGCACAATAGAGAATATTTATGATGAAAATCTTAGGGTTATAAATTATTGATGAAAACTATTTTGCTTTGCGTTGTATTTGTTTGTTGCGTTTTAATAGGAATTGGGATTGGGAGTTATTACAAAAAAAGGCGCGATTTTTATGTTGATGTGTGCAATTTTTGCGACTACTCATCAAGCCAAATTTCTTTTGCGCTTAAAAAAATAAATGAAATTGTTTGCGATTGTAAAAATAATTGCCAAAAAGAATTTTTTATATATCTTGCGACTTATGAACGCTTACTAGCGGGCGAACTGACTTCGGAGGAATTTGTAAAGCAGACAAAAATTAACTTTTTGACTCAAGAAGAAAAGTTGGAACTTGACGGAATGTTTTTATCTCTAGGACAAATGAATAGGGACGAAGAAATTGAAAAAATCGCAATTTGCAAGAAAAATTTTGGCGGGAAAAAAGTTGTCTGCAACGAAAAATTTACTAAATATAATAACCTTTATTTTAAGTTGTTTTTTCTTTTTGGTCTTGCTATAATTGTGATTTTTTTGTAAAAGGGGGCGGGAATGGATTATTCTATTATTTTAAAAATTGGAGCGATTGGAATCTTGACTGCCGTCGTTGTGCAAGTTTTGAAAAATATCGGCAAAGATGACATTGCAACTGTTGCGACATTATCGGGAGTTGTTGTGGTTTTACTTATGGCGGTAAACCTTATAAATGAATTGTTTGAGACGGTCAAACAACTTTTCTTGATTTATTAAAAGACAAAAAGCGGGAACATCAAAGTAAATGGAAATTTTTAAAATTATCGGAATTGGACTTTTAACCTGTTTTGTTGGAATTGTGGTCAAACAAATTCGCCCTGAATTCTATGTTGTCGTGTTATTAAGTGGCACTATTGTGATTTTATTTATGGTTGTTGACCAATTAAAGTCGATTTTTGTTTATTTTTTGACTATTTTTAATAAAACCAACCTTGACTACACGCTTTTTGCAAATGTTTTATAAATTGTTGGGGTTGGGTTTTTAATA
>CAKVCH010000116.1 GCA_934725745.1 uncultured Clostridia bacterium
CTCTAAACGAGAGCTTTATTTTAGTCAGCCCAAACAAAGTGGTGCTAAAGAACTCTTTTATTAAGCCATATCAAACGCCAAATGGTTTTTCATTAAAAGCCGATAGAGATAGAAATTTGCTTTTACATCAAAATGAAATTTTAAAAATCAAACAAGCGGTTGATAAAAAGGGGCTCACTGTTGTACCAGTTAAGGCATATTTTAATGGGAATCTCTTAAAACTCGAAATTGCTCTTGCAAAAGGTAAAAAACTTTTTGACAAAAAAGACGATAAAAAAGAGCGCGACAGTGCGCGAATGGAAGAACGGAATGTTTTTCGTATGGGGGTGTAAGGCTTCGACAGGGCGATTGAAGAAAATTTTAAGCGTGGGGTAGAATGCTAAAAGACTACGTTAAAAATTTTAGCAAAATTATAAGTGCAAATAACACTTCTAATGCTATGACAGCTATGGCTGCGTAAGGAAAATTCCTATAGCCGTTTTGCAAACTTTGGCTTTCTTGCTCCAAATTGCAAAGCGTCAAATTAGCAAGAAAATTTTATCCAAAGTCTGGGGGATAATTTATTTTAAACAGGCTCGTCAAACTATCTTTTGTCACTTTTAGGTGTTTGATTAAATTTTAAATATGACTATTCGCGTAGAAAGAAATTTTCTTGTCGTTTTGGACACGAGTTCGATTCTCGTCACCTCCACCAAGTAACAAAAACGGAAAGTCTTTTGGCTTTCCGTTTTTGTTTACAATGATGTTTTCTGGTGGAAATGTATTTGTTTCACGATTGATATTGCTGGTGCAATAATATTTTGCATAAAGAGAACAATATAGTTCCATTTGTTAAGCATTTTAAATGTTAATAATAAACATTTTGAATCTATACAAATTTATGTTATAATAAATTCGTATACATATATTAGTAAAACAAATTAAAGTATGAGTAAAGACTTAAAAGATAAAAGGGAAGAAATGGAAGAAAAAAAATTAAAAATTCTTGTTTTAGTAGATACTTTTTATCCTGTTGTTGGGGGCGTTTGCTCGGTTGTCGACCAAAGTTGCACGGCTTTGAGTCGTGTCGCAGATGTGACTGTTGGTGCGTGCCAAGCGCGTGGCTACGAGGACCCTGAAAAAGCATATAATATTGTTCGTTGTAAGGGTTATTACAATTCAATCACAAATGATGGGATGGCACATCCAAATCTTGACAAAAATTTCAGGAAATTGGTTGAAGAAGGCGGTTTTGATTTGATTCATTGTCATTCACCTGGTAACTTTATGGGTTATGCAAAAAAAGTTTGCAAAAAACTAAATATTCCACTTATGACGACTGTTCATACGGATTTTTATGGAGACATAAAATCATATGTTAAAACTGATTTTATGACACGACAAATTTTAAAGGGTTTTTTAAACAGAATTAACAAGTGTGACTATGTTTTTACTGTTAGCAACTTTTGTAAAAATAAGCTAGGGAAATATGGACTAAGGGAAGACACAAAAGTTTTGTATAATGCAACAAATTTTGTTCCAAATGATAGGGAAAGCGCAAGAAAAAGAATTAACAAAGCGTATAATTTAAGTGAAAATACTTTTGTTATGTCTTTTATTTCGCGTATTGTTAAACTTAAAAATATAGACCTTGTTATTGATTCTGTAAAACTTTTGAAGGACAAAAATCTCGATTTTAAAGTTTTTATCGTCGGAGACGGCAAATATTTAAAGACCGCTTTAAAGAAAATTAAGGACGCGGGGCTTGAAAATTATTTTATTTCGGTCGGAATGATAAAGGATAGAGATTTTCTTGTAAGTTTTTATCAAAGAAGCGACCTTTTACTTTTTCCAAGTGTTGTTGACACTGCTGGACTTATCCAAGTTGAGGGCGCGGGATGTAAAACACCAACATTGTCAATCGAAAATGTCGCTCAAAGTGAGTTGATGATAAACTATGACAACGGGCTTATTGCGAAGAATGAGCCAACAGACTACGCAAGGTTTATTGAATTTGCCTATTATAATCGCGATGAACTTAAAAAAATAGGTGAACGAGCATATGAGACCTTATACAAAAGATATGATGACAAAAAAACGGTTGACGAACTTCTAAATGTTTATAAAGATGTTATAAATGACTATAAAGAAAAGAAATCAAAGACACAAAAACATTATTAACTATCGTATTTGCTATAAAAGATTTGCTTTTTTGCTTCAATGTTAATGCTGTGTTTATACAATTGAAATTTTTATGCCGATAAAAATATCATTGCGTTAGCAATGTCATTTGTGAAACGAAAATCATTTCCTTTAAAACGAAGCGGAGAGTCTTTAAACTCTCCGCTTTGTTTACTTGGTGTAGATAACAGGACTCGAACCTGCACAGGTCGCCCCACTAGAACCTGAATCTAGCGCGTCTACCAATTCCGCCATATCTACTTATGTGGTTTTGAGTTAAAAGATGGCTTTAAAAAGTTGTTAAAAGTAGGTAATAAATGGTCCTTTTTTAGAAAAAGCGATAAATGTTACAAGATATTTTATTGTGAGTTAAAATCAATTTTTACCTACTTTCACAAAAAATGTGACTTCAATAATTTTGTTAACTATTAGCCTTTTAAGAAATTAACTTTGTAACACAATTTTTGATAATAAAAAGCGTTCCAAAACCACAAATATTGTATAATTTTTAAATATTTTTGTCAAATCCTTTGTTTTTTACCTTTCAAAATCTTCTTTTGTTCGTTCTGATAATTTTTTAACTGCAAGATTGAGTTCGTGACACCTATTTTGACATTCTTGTTTGTCGGTGTAAATTTTTCTAATTTTTGTGTTGTCACAAAAATCAATTCCGTCTTGTTTTTTTTCGGGGAATTTTACAATATAATAA
>CAKVCH010000117.1 GCA_934725745.1 uncultured Clostridia bacterium
TCCCAACATCTTTTAAAACTGTCGAACTAAACCTTCTAAGTTTATGGGACAAAATTTCATCTTCCATTAACGCATAATCTTTTATTTTTTCAAGAAGCGAAACAAAATTGTAGTTGTGGTTTTTAAATAGATAATTCGCAAGCGACCCAGGAATTGTGTTTATCTCATTAAAATAAAGTTTCCCCGTCTTTGAGTCGCACAAAAAATCCAACCTAACAACGCCTTTAAGATACAATAATTTATACAGTTTTTTTGCGATGTTTTCAATCTCTTTTTGAATGGTTGCATCAAGTTTAGCGGGAACAATTCTAGACAAACTCTCCATTCCTTTTGCCCCATTTTGAGACATATACTTTCCTTCAAAACTCAAAATCGTGTTGTCTGGCGAGACTTGTTCAATGTTTGAAACTTCGCACGAAAACCTATTTCCAACAACTGCCACATTGTACTCAATAAGATTATCAACTGCCTTTTCAACTAAGACTTCGGAATCAAACATAAATGCAAAACTAATCGCATCTTTTAATTCTTTTTGAGTTTTGCAAAATGTAACACCAATACTACTTCCAAGGCTATTTGGTTTGACAACAAGCGGAAAAGATAGTTTTGATAATTTTTTCTCAATTGCCGAAAAATCGCTTATTTTGTCATCTTCTCTAAGTAGTACCCCCGTCACAACTGGAATTTTTTGCGACTTACATAGGAGTTTTGTGAGATACTTATCCATTCCAACACTACTTCCTAAAACTCCGCAACTTGAATATGGGATTTTGCATATATCAAGTAGTCCTTGCACTCCGCCATTTTCGCCAAACGAGCCGTGAAGCGCAAGATAGGCAAAATCAATTTTTATGATTTTTCCGCTAAAGATTCCGTCCTTTTTTACCCCACCACGCACGGGAGAAACCAGACTAAGTCCACCCTTTTTAAAGTCCGAATAGATAGCCAGATTCCACAACTTTTCGCCCGTTAGCCACTCACCCGAACGCGTTATGTATATTGGAATTATGTTATATGTATCCTTTTTTAAAGCATTTAATGTTTGCACTCCCGTTATAATTGAGATGTCGTGTTCAACACTTACTCCGCCAAAAATAACTGCAACTGTTTGTTTTTTACTTTTTACCATTTTTCACCTTTTTATCTTATATGATAGCGTGAAAAAATGTGTTCATTTTATTACAGCAAACAATAAGTTCAATTTTAGGAAATGTCCCCCTAGAGGTTTTATATTGCAACAAAAAAAAGCAAAACTGATTTTACATACTCAATTTTGCCTTTAAATTTATTTTTAATTTGCTTTTTATAAACGACTACGCTCCCACAATATGGGGCTTTTTACGATTTTTATTTTAATTTCTATATCGCATCTTTTTTTATAAATTTTACTTTAATTTCTTTTAAATATAATTATCTGGAAGGTCATTTTCAAATAAAATCGTGTCATTTGGCTCAATAAAGTCTTGCATTAACTTTTTAGCGCTCTCTAAGGTTGGCGCTTGATAAATGTCATCAAATTTGCCTTCATCAAGTCCTTCTTTTATAGCGTTAAAGTTTACATTGTTGACAATTATAACCTTATCAGCAATTTTAGACAAAGCAATCCCATATTTTTTATTTTCTTCATATTCTTTTCCGCCGAGTTCGACAAGACCTGGTGTCACAACAATTTTTCGCCCTGGCATTTTTGACAACACATCAAGCGCAACTTTATACCCTTGCACGCTTGAATTGTAAGAGTCGTCAAGGATTATATTTGTATCGGTTTTAATTGTTTCCAATCTATGCGGAATAGGTTGTAATTCTTCTATCCCTTTCACGATTTGTTCGCCACTTACCCCCAAACGGCACGCCATTTCCGCACACAAAAGAATGTTTTGGACATTGTGAGAACCAACAAGTCTTGTATGGACTTTATAAGATTTTTCGTCAATTTTAAGAGCAATATCCGTCCCATTTTCATCAAAAGAAAAGTCTTTTGCAACGACTCTACTCTCGCTTGTTCCTGCCAAGCATTTATCGACGAAATCGCACCTATCATAAAGTTTTTTAGCGCCATCGTCTTGCCCGTTAAAAACAACAAATCCACCTTTATCTTTTAAACTTTCAACAAGTTCAAATTTTGTTTGTAATATATTTTCTTCTGTTTTAAAGGTCGAAAGATGTTGATTCCCGACCCCAGTAATAATTGCATATTTCGGAGAAATCAAATCGCAAAGTTCTTTAATGTCGCCTTTATTTCTAGCGCCCATTTCAGCAATTAAAACTTGGTCGTCAAGGGTCAAATAATCGTTAACGACCTTGCAAAGTCCTGACAATGTATTAAAACTATGTGGACTCATACAAACTTTATATTTTTGAGACAAAATGCTGTTTAATATATATTTTGTGCTTGTTTTTCCAAAACTTCCTGTTATTCCAATTCTAATTAAATCTTCAGAACATTTTTTCAGCTTGCTTTTTGCTTGGAAAACATATTTTTTTGCAATTGCCTTTTCAAGCGGAAGCATAATAAGGTGTACAAAAGGCACGAAAATAGGCATAAAAAGTGGAACAAGGCACAACGCGCCAAATTTCAAAAAGTGCAAATACTCAGTCGACAGCGCAATAACAAGGAAAGAAAATATTGTCACAAAAAAGAACATCGCGACATTTAGTCTTGTCATCCTTGTGGTGTTTTTGAGCGGAATTTTCTTTGGCGCCGAGTACAAATTTACAATAAAGACTATAGTAAAATAAAAGTAAAAAATAAGTCCTATATATGAATAAAGTTCTTGCGAATGATAAACATCAAAAAGGGCGTTTGTTACAAGAACACAAAAAATGCTAAGGAGACTTAACATCACCATACGCCTTGCGTAACTACCC
>CAKVCH010000118.1 GCA_934725745.1 uncultured Clostridia bacterium
CATTAAGACTTCTTTTAAGTCCTTTTCGTTTGGCTCTTCTTCGGATTTTTCTTCTTTAATTTCCGCCACCTTTTCTTCTTTTAAATCACCCGCGACTTCTTCCTTTTGCTCGTCAAAAATCTTTTCTTGACTATTAGTCTCTTCTTCGTGAGTTTCTATTACGGCGTTATTTTCTTCTTCCGTCTCGTCATTTTCTGACCCAACTACTTTTTCCGTTTCTTCTTCGGTTACACTTTCCAAATTTTCTTTCGCAACTTTTTCGCTTGACTCATCGCTCGCGGACTCTTCTTTTGACTCTTCTTCTCTTTTAGCCACGCTATCTGGCAACTCTTCTTCTGGAATAATCTCGTCAGACTTATAAAGCGAATCGGACGATTCGTGCAAAACCTTAATTCTACTCAAAAGTTCTTCATAGTCAGGCAAATCGTCAATAGATTGAAGGTCAAACCTTTTCAAAAATTCGTCGGTTGTTCCATAAAGCAAAGGTTTCCCGATGGCATCTTTTCTTCCTACGACTTCAATAAGTTTGAAACTCGTCAAAACTTGCACAGCATAATCGCTATTAACACCCCTAACTTGTTCAATGTCAAGTTTCGTCACAGGTTGTTTATATGCAATAATAGCAAGAGTTTCGAGCGCCGCTTTTGTAAGTTGTTTTTCTCTTATAGGATTCAAAACAGTAGCAATATCTTCCGCAAAATCTGGATTGCTTGAAAACTGCGCACTATCTTTATATGTAATAATATTAAAGCCGTCATCTTTATGCTTTTCTTTCAAATTTTCGACCGACTTTTTGATGTCTTTTATATCAACTTCAAGTTTTTCTGCGATGTCTTTAAGTTCTACGCCGTTTCCCGCGACAAACAAAATCGCTTCTACAACCTTGTCTAAATTTTCCTTATCAGCAATCATTGTTTTTGCTCCTTTAATTCAATCTCAATATCGTCATATGTGCCGTTTTGCATAACACGAATTTCTTGCATTTTAAGCAGTTCAAGAACAGCCAAAAATAGGTTAATCATCTCACTTTTTGTAAAATCTTCCTTATAAAACTCCGAAAAGTGCATTTTTTTGCGTGTCAAAATGCTTTCTCTAATTGAAACAATTTTTTCCGCAACCGTAAACCTGTCTTTTTCAATTTTCTTTGGGATAATCTCTTGCTCTTCTTTTTTGACCCTTGTCATCATCCTAGCAAAAGCGTCGAGTAGCCCCGACATTGTGAGTTCCCCCAAAACATAGCGATAGTCGTTAACCTTTTCGTCGGCCGGCTTATAAAACCTGTTAACATTTTCAAGTGGTTTAATCTTTTGAATTACCTCTTGAAACATATCATATTCTTTAATTTGTCTAAGGAGCCTAACTTCTGGGTCTTCTTCGTCAGGCGTCTCTTCTTCTTCCCTTGGCAATAGCGACTTAGACTTTATCTCAATAAGCGTCGCCGCAATGTCAATGAAATCACTCGCTTTTTCAAGGTCAACTTCGTCAAGTCCCGCCATATATTCAAGATATTGTTCGGTCAAATCAGCAAGTTTTACTTCTGTTATTTCAAGTTTTGTCTCCTTAATCATATGCCATAAAAGTTCGATTGGACCTTCAAAATTATCCAATTTAAACTCCACGCCTGTATCGACAAAATTAAGTTGATTTAAAAGTTCTCTATTTGCTTCACTCTTCATCCTTTGTCCCCCCTACATCCCAAAAATGAGTCCCCAAAACCATTCAATTGGATAGCCGACTTTATTTACTAGAAAACTAAAAATTCCCGTTTGTGAGAAAATTATAATAACCGTGAGCAAAACAAAAGAGCCATATTTTTGCATAAAAGTTACATATGGATTTGTATATTTAAGTTGCGACGCAAGCGCGTTGTAGCCGTCAAGCGGATAAATTGGAAGAAGATTGAACACAGCAAAAACAAGATTGACTTCAAAAAGGCAATAAAACAAATTGAACAAAATATAGATTATTGTCCCGCTCTCAATCGTCCTTAAAAACAAAAGTGCTATTGGATAACACACAAACGCCAAAATCAAGTTAACGCAAATCCCCGCAATACTTACAAGAAAAGTGTCTCTTTTTATGTTATGAAAATTATATGGATTGATTGGAACTGGCTTAGCCCAGCCAAAGCCCAAGAACAAAAAGCAAAACATCCCCAAATAATCAAAATGAACCATTGGATTAAGAGAAAGCCTGCCCGCAAGTTTAGCCGTATTGTCCCCGAGTTTATTTGCAACTGCACCGTGTGCATATTCGTGAATGGTAAGCGCAAAAATCGTCGCAAAAGTAAAGGTGAAAAATAAAATCAACTTGTTCTCAAACGACATATCTTTATACACAAATAACAAATCAAAAAGCATACGCGCTCCCCTTTTTGGTTTTTTGCCGACATAAATTTAAAAATTGTGTTCACATATTGAATTTAACCATCAATATTATTAAAAACCACTTTTAATTTTTTTTACCTTCACGCGACAAAAAAGAAAAGCCCCATTAAATAAGACTTTTCTATTATATTATATTTTACATAAATAATCAAATCATTTTGAAACGATTTTTTTTACAATTTATGCCGATATTTTCCAAAGATTTATGATTTTTTCAACTCCGTCAAGGAATGTCTCTGCATTTACGCTATCAAGAGAAATTATATCCGTTTCTGCCTTAACTTCGCCGTCTTTTAGAAGGTAAATTTTGCCGACCGAATCCCCCGCACTAATTGGAGAAGTAAGGTTTCTATTTAGTTCAACCTTTGTCATAATTTTACTATCATCACCGCGTTTTTGCAAGATAAACAAATCTTCTTTTGCTTTTAAACCGATTTGAACACCCGAGACTTCCACTTTTTCGTCTAAAAGTTTTGTTG
>CAKVCH010000119.1 GCA_934725745.1 uncultured Clostridia bacterium
TATTCTTTGTTACAACATCAAAAAAGCGTGAATCTTTATATATCATTTCACCGATTGTTTGATAGCCGTGAGATGTCAAATATTCAAGATTGCTATTCAACTCTTTTTTAAGCGCACCTTCGTCCTTGCTACTATCAAGATTTTTTCTATTACTTTGAAATCCGCGATATTTTAAAAGATGCAAAATCGCTTTTACGAGTTCCGCGTCCGTCAAGAGTTTATAAAGTGCGCGACATCTTATTTCATAAACATCGGCGGGCAGAACTCCATTTTGCCCATAATTAAGGACCTTCAACTTGTCAAAAATGTCATCACCAAAGGTTTTAGAAAATAAATTTTTCATCCTTTCAAAACGATATTGTTTACGCCTTTTTCTTCTTCTAAGTCCGCGGTTAATTCTTCTATCTTCGGCTGGACTTGCGCCGTTTTCACCTTCATTTGCGTTAAAAGTCCTAACACCTAACTTTAAAATTTTTGTTGGTTGCTCGCTTATTGGGTCGTTTTCCAAAACGGAATACCCAACACTCCCGACTCCAATATCAAAGCCAATTCTATATAACTTTTCCATACCATTCCCCTGAGTAATTTTCTACTTACATTATTGCATAATTTTAGCAAAAAGAAAAACAATATGGCAAAATTTGTAAAAAATAGAAACATTTTTCTTGTAATTGTTATTAAAATAATTTTTTATTTCGCAAAATAATAACAAATTTAAACTTTAACTGAAATTTATCTTCAATAACCACTAAGAAACTCTACTTTTGCACATTAAACAATATATATGAAAAGCCACTCTAAAAAATCTTTCCACACGCCTAAAAAAAGACCAATAATCATAAACTCAACTATCAGTCTAATTTTTCCTAAACTTTCTACAATCACTGTAACATAACATACATATGTTAATCAACTTCATTAACACAACTATTGTTGCATAACAATATGAAAAAAAGTTTTTTTAAGAATATATTTGATTTTTTAAAATTTATGTGATACAATGATTTTTGTCTTTGGGGGCATAGCTCAGTTGGTAGAGCGTTGCATTCGCATTGCAAAGGTGGGCGGTTCGACTCCGCTTGTCTCCACCATTTAAATAAAAAAAGCCTTTAAGGGGCTTTTTTTTTTCTATTTTTAAAGTAAATCACATTTATATCAATTTTAAATAACATAATTCCAGTACATATTTTTTTAAAAAATTGTATTATTTTTAAAACTTTTAGCGCTAAAAATCTTTTAAAGAATACAACTAAGTCCCCAATTTCGGCGATGCTTTTAAAATATTTCAGCGCTACAAATTTTAGGGTTTTAAACCCACGACTGTTTACAATGGAAGGTCTTTTTTCTTAAATTTCAAACTTCCTGCAATGTAGAAACCGATTCCCACTGCGAGTAGAATTGCAAATTTCCAAATAAATGTTGTTGTTCCATTTAAAATTGACAACTCATCAAATAGAGAAATTATTGTGCAATAGTTGAAAAATTTAAGCGAGTCTATTCTCACGACTGTTGGCAAAACCTTTGAGCCAAACAATCCCAAAATGGTTGAGACTAAGAAGAACATATTTATTCCGCCACCAAACCCAAGCGAATATTTTGACCTATTGAAATAGCACGAAGCGAAGAATGAAATTCCGCTCATAGCAAAAAGTGTCACAAAAGCGCCCAAGTTAAGTAGCGCTAATTTCCCGTAAGTAAGAGAAATCGTCGAGTTATTTAATGTTGAAAGTGAGATAAAACTCGTTATTGTTGTGCAAAGGCACATTGCAAAAATTGACAAGACAAGGAAAACACTTTGTGTAAAGACAACTTGTTTTCTCTTTGTGGATGTCGACAATACATATGCCATTGACCCGCTATCCACTTGCCCCGCAACAAGGTTGTTTGCAACCATAATAATGTAGATTATTGGAAGCAAAAGCCCAGCCATTTTAAAGTAGATAGAACCTGTTATAAGTGAGAAAAGATCCATTGTTCCTAGTTCTTCAAGGGACTCAGAAACGGATTTTGGAAGAGAAGTCAAAAAACTTTTTTTGTATTTTTCGCCCACTTGTGCTTTGATTTTTAAAACTTCTGCTTGATATTTGGCAGGTTGCGTCGCAGGGTCAATTGTTATTTTTGAAATTTCATAATTGCACCTAGCGTTGTATGTCACAATACTATCAAGCGCCAAATCCTTTATATACGCCTTTCCACTTTCCCCAGTGTAACGCGAAACTTCGTTACCTTCTGCGTCGGTGTATGTAAGTCTTGAATATTCTTCTTTTGTTATTGAATACTTTTCAAGTTGCGCAACGACCATATCAATGTTACTTTCAGTGGTCATATTAGTAGAAATGAAAAACGCCGTGTAGTCTCTTGCATAATCTTCGCGAGTCATACTTCCCTTTTCAAGGTAGGTTGGCGAATAGTCTTGAACATTATCGCCGTTAATGTCGCCCGTCAAAGGTCCAAAACAAAGCCCTATTATTTCCATTTTTTCTAGCGAGCCGTCCGCAATCTTTCTATCATTGCACACATTTTCAATAAAAGCGTTAAGTTGCGCTTTCCCGCCTTCGACTCCGCCCACCGAGTAGCCCGCATCAAAATATGTAAGCCCAGAGTCGACAAGATTGTAATAATTTATCGTTCTTCCTTCGATGTTTACATCCATCGCGTCTTGAACAATGGTGTTTGCGATGCCAGTTTTCATTTCGCCGACATTTCCGCCACCCGATATTCCCATAAGACAACTAAGCATAATGCACACAGCAAGCGTAATTATCGCCCACATCATTCCGTTTGCCTTACACGATTGTTTAAATAGTGCTTTACTAAACATTTTCTTCTTCTCCTTTTTTTGATTTTATGACATCCAAAA
>CAKVCH010000120.1 GCA_934725745.1 uncultured Clostridia bacterium
GGCAAACTGTGAGAGCGTATAGGTCGAGATTGTAGTACTAAGATTTTCAATCATTATTGAATTTACATCTTCCAACGGATAATCAATTGTTTTCTCTTGATTTTTTAAAAACAGTTGGCTATCTTTAACCGAAATATGCGCGTCTTGAGAAACAAAAATGTTGATAAAAGCCATTATATTTTCTTCCTTTCTTCTTTTGGCGCCTTGTAAATTTTGCCCATAATGTCGACATAATATTTTTCAATATTAAGCAATGTTTTTACGCCAATTCCGCGCGCGCTATAACAGTTGTCGTGTGTAACAACGCCAATTGCGCCACCAGAAATATCTGTGTTATTGTAATAGCAAAACAACTCTTTCCCCGCCAGCTTGTCTGCTTTATTTGTTTTCTCGTTCTTTATTTTCTTTTTTAACTCTATTTCGTTTTTCTTTACTAATTTTATCAAATCGTTTTTGTATAAAGAAAATTTAAAATTATAGGAAGAATCTATATCTAGCCAATCTTTTCCAATTGATATAAGTTTATTTGGCAATTTATGAGCATAGACATCTGAAATGTAAACTGGGCAAAGATAAAATCGTCCATTCTTCTCAAAAACATCCACACGGTGCATAGAATCATTTGCAGACGCACCATTTTTTGTCACAACACAAAGAGTTGATTTTTCATATATCTTAACCTTTTTTACAAGGGGGCCATCTATCCCGTCTTTTTTAGGCTTGTAAAAACAAACGCCGTCAATGATTTGACCTTTTTCTTTTAAATAACTTTTAAGTTTAAGATAAAGAAGCCTATCATCCTGTGGCTTATAATAATTTTCAATCGAATAATCTGGATAAGGGTCGTCTTTAAGTTTAATATTTTCGCTCTTTTCGACCAATTTCAAACTAGACAAAGGAACGGATTTTATTAGATTGCCCGTTTCCTTATATTCCCTAGTACTCATAACCGTTGATTTGTGAATTGGTCCCGTAAACTTCACATTCTTCATTCGGCTAATAAATACAGGTTTAATCGTCCTTAACTCTTCATTTGAATATCCAAGTTTAGCAAGTTCTAATTTTTCTTCGTTACTAAACTCAAAGGTCCAATATTTCACTTTGCTTCTTATTTCAAGTTCTTTTAAAAATCCATCATAGGGAAGTTTTAAGCGTCCCCTTAAAAGGTCGATAGATTGATTATCTTTTTCTCTTTTTTCTTCGTCAGTTATCACTTCGCCAGTTGTAACATTTATATATTTATCTCCCTTTTTAACATAATTTTCTTTAAATTTGTTAAAATTAGTGATTTTTTGAATGGTTCCGTCATCTATCATCGCAATAATTGTAGCGTCAATTGCGTGATGTATGTCACCGTCGTCGCGAAATTTATTTATTCCCCAGCACTTTCTCAAATAACTAGTAATTGTGCCACTTAAGGAATAAACGACTTTTCTTTCTCTGCCGTTTGATTTAACAGGAGCCATTAAAAGATATTTTTCAAAAATCTCACGAAGAAGTTTTGAAATGTACCTTGTATCATTCAAATTCCTAGATATAAAATCCTTTTGGTCTTCTTCGGAAATGGATTTTTTAAGCAAATTTCTTCGTTTTGCCAAATTGTTTAAACATCTTACGCGCAAAACAAATTCGTTCCATTTTTGCTCGTCCGCGCCAAAAAATTCAAAAGGCGTTCTATTTCCTTTCTTTTGGTTTTCATCGGCAATAACAAGAACTTTATTGTTATAACTATCGTTCATACTCTTACTAATTGGCAAAATATGGTCGATTTGAAGATAATTTGGCTCGAAAAGGCGGTTTATGTCTATTGTTTTCCCGCTATACATACATTTGCCGTTTTGTTCTTCGTAGAGTTTATATTTTATAATGTCTTGACCGCTTGGAAGAATTTTAAATTTTTCGGTCAAAATTTTAACTATATCTTCATTTTTTCGAGCGTTGTCTTGCATTTTCTTTTCAAGTTCGTTTCGTTCTTTCCTAGTTTTCCCAATGTCGCGCGCGAGTTCAATTGAAATAAATTGAGGCGAGCCATACTCTTTTATAATTTCGTTTAGAATGCGAAGAGTTTGATTGACCGACCTTTTAACAACATTATTTGTAATGTCGCACAGTCTTTCATCAATCACTTCGCCCTTTAAAAATTTTATTTTGTCGCACTCAAAACTTGAATGGTTATACCCCGCGTGCTTACAAGCGATGTCATATCGTTCACCGAGCAAAAGATATGGCTCTATTCTTTTTAAGGCCTTGTATGAGAGCGAGCCAAATTTAGAAAAGTTTAAGGTCTTTATATTTTCTTTTTGGTCGGTCGAAAGATTTTGAAGTAAATTGCTTTTGGCGATTTGTTCATCTATTACTCTATCTGACTTAAAATGAGTTAAAAGATTTGCCACTTCATCGATTAAGTCTCTATTTTCAAAACTCGACTTGACGCCAAGCGCTTTCTTTATCTTGTAACTATTTGTCATTGAGACAAAAACTTTTTCTTCGCACTTTTTTAAGTACTCTTCTTGCGACAAATTTTCGTCTTTTTTTGACAGTTTGTAATTACAGAGATTAAATGTCGCGTCATCTTGTATTTTTAAAAGTTTTCTTATGTCACCAAATTTTAATTTTTCTTTTTCTTTTATTAAATCAAAAATCTTATTCTTATTTTCTTCGTTCAAAGGCTCGCCATCAATTTTTAAGTTATTTATTTTTGATAGCACTTGTGACAACTCAAAAGTGTACGACGCCTTTGGCGCGCGTTTTTCGTTCTTTTCAAAAGTGCAAAAACCTTCTTCAAAATGCGCCGTATACGAACTATTTTTTCCTGGACCCTCGTCAAAATTTCGTTGAGCACTAAA
>CAKVCH010000121.1 GCA_934725745.1 uncultured Clostridia bacterium
GCCCATAGCGACGCATTCATCTGGGTTAATACCTTTAAATGGGTCTTTTCCAGTAATTTTCTTTACTTCATCGACAACTGCTGGAATACGAGTTGAACCACCAACCAAAATAACTTTATCAATTTGGTCAAGAGTAAGTTTACTATCTTTAAGCGCTCTTGTAACTGCTTGTGAAGTCTTTTCAACAAGGTCAGCTGTGATTGCATTAAATTTTGCCCTTGTCAAATCATATTCAAAGTGCTTAGGTCCTGTCGCGTCGGCTGTAATAAAAGGCAAGTTGATTGTTGTTTTCATAACGCTTGAAAGGTCGATTTTAGCCTTTTCGCTTGCTTCTTTAATCCTTTGCATTGCAAGTTTATCTTTTGACAAATCAATGCCTTCTTTGTTCTTAAATTCGCTTACGATAAGGTCCATAATTCTCTTATCAAAGTCGTCGCCACCAAGTCTATTGTCGCCAGCAGTTGCGATAACTTCAAAAACACCATCACCGATTTCAAGAATACTAACATCGAATGTTCCGCCACCAAGGTCGTAAACCAAAATCTTTTGGTTCTTGTCTTCTGCTTTGTTTAGTCCATAAGCAAGCGACGCTGCCGTTGGTTCGTTTATAATACGAAGAACATCAAGTCCTGCGATTTTGCCCGCATCTTTTGTTGCTTGTCTTTGGCTATCCGTAAAGTATGCTGGGACTGTGATGACCGCTTGGGTAACCTTCGAACCAAGATAACTTTCCGCGTCTTGTTTAAGTTTTTGCAAAATCATAGCAGAAATCTCTTGTGGAGAAAATTCCTTGCCGTCGATTTTTACTCTGTAATCACTCCCCATTTCCCTTTTGATTGAAATGACTGTGTTGTCTGGGTTGGCAACCGCTTGACGCTTTGCAACTTGCCCAACAAGTCTTTCCCCTTTAGAAAATGCTACGACCGAAGGAGTTGTACGCTCGCCTTCCGCATTTGGAATGACGACTGGTGTGTTTCCTTCCATAACCGCCACGCATGAATTTGTTGTTCCTAAATCTATACCTATTACTTTTGACATTTTAATTATCTCCTTTTATTTTACTGTCTAAGTACTTGTTTTATGTTTTAAAGTAGAATTTTTTTTAAAATTACTATTTGTTTGTTTTATAATTTTACTACTAGTTTTTATTTGTTCATTTTAAAAGGTTAAAAACTAAAACCCACTATTTTGACACTACAACTTGGCTAAATTTTATAACCTTGTCCCCTAAAGTGTAGCCCGCTTCGATTTCTTCAATAACCGTTCCTGTTTTTTTACTTGCGTCCGATATTGAAAGAACCGCATTGTGGAAATTTGGGTCAAACTTTTTGCCTACGCACTCGATTTTGTTAACATTAAGTTTTTTAAGCGCGTCCAAAATACCTTTTTCTATCATATTAACGCCGTCAAGAGTGTTTTTGTCTTTTATGACTTTTTTTGCTTTCTTAAAGGTGTCAAGCGTTGGCAAAATCGTTTCTAGCGCCTTAATCATCCCGTCTGACTTCGCCGAATCAATTTCTTGTCTGCTCCGTTTCCTATAATTTTCAAGGTCGCGCTCCAAATCTTTATAGTCGTTTATTACTTTTGCCATTTGAAGTTTTATTCCGTCATACTCCGCTTGCGACAAAGTAACTTGCTTTAACTCTTCTTTTGAGTATTAACATTTTTACTTTGTTGCTCGACTTTCTCTTTTTCGGAATTAGAATTTAAATCATTCGTCTTTTTTTCTTCCATTCTTCCCTCCTTGACTGATGTTTTTTATTTCGTCGCTCACAATTTTTAAGACGCTCGCGACGCTCGCATAGTCTATTCTGTCAGGTCCGATAACGCCAACCGTTGCAATTTTTTGTCCATCATAAACGATTGGAGCTTTGATTACAGCGCAAGAACTAAGTTCGCTTCGTCCAGTCTCGTCTCCGATGTCGATTGTAATGTCGTCGCCCGTTTCCATAACATCAAGTAAATTGTTGTCGTCGTCTAGAATTTCTAAAATGTCTTTTGCTTTATCAATTGACTTCAAATCAGGGCTAGACAACAACTTTGTAACACCTTGAACACTGCTTTTTGTCTTTTTGTAGTAGACATCAAGAACTTGAAGAACAAGTTTAAAAACATCTTCGTACTGGCTCATTGTTTGCTTAATCGTTTTATTAAAATCATTCATATTTTGCATCAAAAAGCCAATCGTTTTGCCTACAAAAATGTTGTGGAAAACATTGCTCGCCGTGTCGCAATCTTGTTTTGTTATATTGTCGCCACTTGCTATTGTGCTTGACATCGCGCCAATGTTTGTTTCAATCAAAACAAGCACTTGTCCACGCAACAAAAACACAACTCTAATATCTTGAACAACCAAATTTTCAAATCCGTCAAACATAAAAACGGTTGGATAATTAGTCGCGCCCAAGACCGCGTTTGAGATAGAATCAACAATTTCGCTAAGATTGCCCGTCCTTGCATAAAGGTCGTTACGAATCTTTGTCAAATCTTGCCTAGAACACTGCGTGTCACGCAAGGTCTCATCGACAAAAAATCTATAGCCCTTTGAAGTCGGCACTCGTCCGCTCGATGTATGAAGTTGTTTTAAGTACCCCATCGCTTCAAGCGCGTTTAGCTCGTTTCTAATGGTCGCCGTCGATAAATCGTGCAAAGTGCTTTGTTTAACAAGCAAACTCGTTATTGGACTAGCAACTTTGATGTAATTGTCAATCGCGTTATACAACAACTTTTTCTTTCTGCTGGACAACTCGTCGCTCACGCTCACGCCCCCTTTTAGCACTCTTTGTTTTTAATTGTTAGCACTCGCACCTTTCAAGTGCTAATACTATTATAT
>CAKVCH010000122.1 GCA_934725745.1 uncultured Clostridia bacterium
CTTCGCGATATTGACTTAATAACAACCAGCAACTGTTCCACGTGAAACATTTATCTATTTTCCTAGGCAATGCACTCGTTTTAACTTTTAGCACACAAAAACACTTCATATTTCACAAAAACACACAATAATTTGAATATCAATACTAAATGGATACAAAAAGCACTCAAAACGAAAAAATGTAAACTATGTGATGTTGCTTTACTCTCTTTGTTCGCAAAACAATTTGCTTAACGCAAATCCACAACAAGTTGTGGCATCACTAGTTTGAATAACCATCAGTCTCGCTGGTGTGCAAGCACCCCGACTCAACTTCCGATAATATAAACTATGTGTATATTTGTCGTCGTCTCGGTCAAACCAATGCAAGCATTGTATAACTCTCAACTTCCTAGAATATAAACAACAATCAAAAAAATTATAGGAAGAAGTCAAAACACAATTAACAATCAAAAAAAATATAACAATTAAAAAAAATTTAGCAATTAAATAAAAAACTATTAAGAAAATTTGACAATTAAAAAACATCTAACAACCAAAATATATTTATCAACTTTAACATAACAAAACAAATGTTTCACGTGGAACATTTTTAGATGTTGCTTATAAGCCGTTCAAAAGAAGTTATATAATGGTTCAAAGTAAAAACAAAAAGATACCGAAAAATTTTTAATTTCTATTCTATTGCGTGTCGATTGTTCCACGTGAAACAACATGTATTAAAAAGCCACTTCAAACGAAGTGGCTTTATTATGTATTGATGTATTTCTGACTTTTTTGATATATTTCTAATTATCCAAGATAGAAATAAAAGTATATCAGTAAAAATATTATCTTTATAATTATTATCTTTCCATTTTGTCAAGGAATGAGCAAATTCTATCCAAATCATCCGTATTGAAATATGCGATAGATATTTTCCCCTTATTGTCGTCGCCAACAATTTTAACTTTTGTTCTAAACAATCTTTGCATTCTATGCCCCAACTCTTTAAGTTCAATGCTTTGAGCAATCTTCTCTTTTTGCTCTTTCATTTTAGCCTTTGTTGCGCCGTCTTTTATAAGTTTTTCCAAATCACGAACAGTCAATTTGTTTTCAATAACAAACTTTGCCAGTTCAATTTGTCTTTCTTTTTCTTCAATAGCAACTAAACATTTGCCGTGGCCAGCAGAAAGTTGGTTCGCTTCAATAAAAGCAATTACTTCTGGGCAAAGATTCAAAAGTCTTAATGTATTTGCAACAAGTGGACGAGATTTACCAATTTTATCAGCGACTTCTTCTTGCGTAAAATTGTATTCATCCATAAGTTCTTTTATAGCGCGCCCCGCTTCAATTGGATTTAAGTCTTCCCTTTGAAGGTTCTCAATCAAAGCAACTTCCTTTACTTCTCTAGGCGTATATTTCCTAACAATAGCAGGAATTGTTTTAAGTCCAGCCGTAATACTTGCTCTAAAACGCCTTTCACCAGCAATAATTACATATCTGCCGTCTTTTTCTTCGTTTACAATAATAGGTTGTATAACGCCGTGTTGCTTAATTGATTCTGCGAGTTCCTTTAAAGAATTTGCGTCAAATTTCTTTCTAGGTTGGTTTTTGTTCGGGTCGATTTTCCTTATGTCAATTTCCGCCACGCCTTGATTTTGGATGGCATCTTCCTTTTTCTCAACCTTTTTTTCTGGCACTTTTACTTCTTCATCATCTTCATAAATTGAAAATAGCGCGTCGAGCCCTTTTCCTAATCCTCTTTTCATATCTTTACTCCTATTTGGTTATTTTAAATTACACTACAATTATAAACAAAAATAATAAAAAAAGCAAGTTTAATTTGCATAATAACAAATATTTTCTAAATAAATGAAATTCTTGTAAATTAACATTTTTTTTGTAAACGAATAAATATTTTATAACCTAACAAATAATTTATAAATAAACAAAAACTTGAAAATAAAGGAACTTCTTATAAACTGACAGTTTTTTTCTAAACTAGCAAAATTTTCGAAATAAACAAACTTCTTGTAAACTAGCAAATATTTTGTAAACTAGCAAATATTTTGTAAACTAGCAAATATTTTGTAAACTAGCAAAATTTTTGAAATAAACAAATTCCTTATAGGCCAACACTTTTTCGTAAAAAATAGCCGTTTTATGAACTACAGCCTTTTTATAAATTAACAAGCATAACAAACACCAACTAGAAAACACAAAAAGACAATAAATATACTTCTTTTAGTTTGAATAGACATCAGTCTGTGCTCGCAAGTAAAAATGGCCACATTACTTCATATAATTAAAAGCCGTTAGTTATATGTTAATAACTAACGGCTTAATTGTTGTATAATAAAAAGACAAATTAAAAATTGGTTATATTTTTATAACTATCTTTATTTCTTGTCAAAAACTCTTTTGCAAGTTCATAATATGCCACTCCACCTTTACTTTTCGCGTCATATTGCATAATTGGTTTGCCGTGACTTGGCGCTTCTGCGAGCCTAATACTCCTTGGAATGTAAGTTTCAAACACTTTTTTGCCAAAAAAGCGCTTAATTTCAGTAGAAACATCTTGAATTAGGTTCGAACGGCTTACTTTCATCGTTAAAATAACGCCTTCAACATCAATTTCTTCGTTTAAATGCTTTTTTACAAGTTTTATTGTGTTCATAAGTTGACTTAGCCCTTCAAGAGCAAAAAATTCGCATTGAATTGGGATAACAACCGAGTTGCTAGCGGTCAAAGCGTTAATTGTTAATAATCCGAGCGATGGTGGGCAGTCAATAAAGATGTAATCGTAGTTATC
>CAKVCH010000123.1 GCA_934725745.1 uncultured Clostridia bacterium
GTCCCCTGTCAAATGCGGGCGGGCTTTTTGGTGCGGACGATTTTTTCAAAAAATCGCTCGCGTCAAAAGTCCCACGCCCCAAGCTGTTTCACCGCTTGGGGCGCATAGGCGTGCCCCCAGACTCATCCACATCACATTAAAAACGACTCTTAGTCAAGTTTATTGTTCTCTTTCAAGAATTTCATCAACTTATTAAGCAACAAACTATTTGCAAAGTAGTTAAATTGTTCTTCACCCATAACTTTTTGCAAATCTTCAAGTTTTTCCGCCTTAGTAGTAGCGTGTTCGTTATACTTGTTAAGCAACTCTTCGTCTGAAATGTTAAGTTTTTCATCAGTCATAATTTTTTCAAGAACAAGTCTTGTTTTAACAGTTCTCTTCGCGTCATCAACTCTTGATTTTTTAAGGTCTTCCAAAGTTGTATTTGCATACTTTAAATATCCTTCAAGATTGAGTCCTTGATACATAAGGCGATGTTCAAAATCGTGTATATATTCGTCAATTTGTTCAAGAACCATAACTTCTGGCACTTCAACCTTCGCATTATCTACGATTTGGTCAATAAGTTTATTTTCAGCTTTACTTTTCTCTTCTTTTTCTTTTCTATCCAAAAGTTTCTTTTTTGTGCCTTCTTCAAGCTCTTTAAGTGTAGAAAATTCGCTTACTTCATCTGCAAACTTATCGTCAAGTTCAGGCATAACTTTTTCTTTAATTTCTTTAACTGTAACCGCAAAAGTTGCTTTCTTTCCGCTTAAATTCTCTGCTGGATAATCCGCTGGGAATGTTACAACTACATCCTTTTTATCTCCTTTTTTAGTCCCAACCAATTGGTCTTCAAAATTGTCAATAAAGGAATGTGAACCAAGTTCCAAATCAAAATCAGTTGCTGTCCCACCGTCAAATTTTACGCCGTCAATGCTTCCCGAAAAATCAATTGTGACTGTATCGCCGAGTTTTGCTTCCCTTTCAACTGGAACGAACTTAACACGCGATTCTCTAAGATGTTCAAGTTCGTGGTCAACTTCCGCCTTTGTAACTTTTGGCTTTTCGGATTTGATTTCAATATCCTTGTAAGCGCCAAGTTCGACTTCTGGCTTATTTGTTACTTTCAATGTAAGTTGCAAGCCGTTATCATCGATTTTGTCAATACTTATTTCTGGATTACCAACAGGTTTAATGTCTTTTTCTTTTGACAAAACTTCAAGATAGTATCTATAGAAACATCCGTCAATTGCGTCATCATAAAAAACAGTGTCGCCATAAGTTTTTTCAATAACCTTTCTTGGTGCGTGCCCCTTTCTAAACCCTTGAATGTTATACTTGCCTTTATTTTCTTTGTAGGCATTTTCAAGAGCGTCTTCCCACTCTTTTTTCTCGACATTGATGGTAAGTTCAATTCTCTTATCTTCTAGTATTTTTTTTGTGTATTTCATTTTTATCTTCCTTTTATTATTTTAGCAAAATCTCATTCAGCCTATTATAAAAATTGGCTAACAAAGACTTATTCAAATCGGAGAAAAATCAATAATCTCAACTTTCCGCCAATTTGCATACTAACAAGATTATAGCAAATTTATTTTAAAAATACAATCATAAATGACAGACTTTTTTAATAAAAACGAAAAAAGCGGTCGCAAAATGTAAGTTTTTAATTAAAAACGCCTAAAAAAAGCATATCCGCCCTGATTAAAAAGGCGGATTATAGATTAAAAATATTAAAGTAGTTAGATAAATCAGTTTTATAAAAACGTTCTCACGCGCGCGACATATATTGATTTGTAATTAAACGCCACAAGCGTATGTGAGGCGCCTAAATATATAAGCATCCCAAAAAAATTAAAAGACTTTTATGTATAAGAACTATATCAAAAATCTAAAAAGAAGAGCAAAGCCAAAAACAATAAACATTGTACCTACAACTCCATACAAAATTGTTGGAGAAAGAGTTTTAAAACGCGCCCAAGAAGACTCCATTCGGGATTTTTTTTCATCTTCACCAATATAATAAACATCTTCGTCATAATCAAGGCTACGCGCGTCAAAATAATCTTTTGACGGGTCAACTTTTTTTGCTTCATTGTATTTTGATTTATATTTTGCCATAAGATAGTAGCACAAAAAGCCTAATATTAAACTCCCCGCGACGATTAAATATGTGGATAAAAATCCTAAAATAAATAGCAAAAGCGCAAGCCCAAAAATGGCAAGAACAATCCAATTCTTCTTAAAAAAATTTGATAATTTTTCTTTCATCAATTCAATCCTATTTTTAAATTACATTTGTGACCAACAAGAAAGACATTTTAGCAAAACGGCTCGTTTTTCGTTTTTTAAAACAAAAAAATAGTTACCGCCCACCTTTTACGCTAGATACAAAAAATCACAAAAACAAAAAGACAATTATCAAAATCACAACAACGACAAGAACAATCATATATGTGTTTTTTCTCTTTGATTCTGCATACATAAACGCGCACACAATTGTAACGATTAAACTCAAATAAAATGCGATTCTATCACACCAAACTTTAATCTGTGGGTTCCAATTGAATATGTCTGCACGCGACAAAAAGCCAAGTACGAGCGAACCCGCAATAAGCATAACCGCTATGTATGCAAGTAGATTTAAAACTTTTTTTGATTTCATAATATTTCCTTCCTTTTTATAACATATTGTGTTTTCATAACAAATTACTATATTAAACACAACTTTGCATTTTAGATTAAAGTCAAATAAGACATTTA
>CAKVCH010000124.1 GCA_934725745.1 uncultured Clostridia bacterium
ATAGGGAAGTATACTTTTTCTGGTTGTACTGGTTTAACAAGTATAACAATTCCAGATAGTGTGACGAGTATAGGGGGTTATGCTTTTGAAAATTGTACTGGTTTAACAAGTGTGACAATTGGCTCTGGTGTGACGAGTATAGAGCGTCTAGCTTTTTTTGAGTGTAGCAAACTAACAAGTGTAATTTTTGCGGACACAAGTAAAACATGGACTGCATATTCGCGAACATTTTCGGTAACTGACCCAGCGCAAAATGCGACATATTTGACTAATACATATAAAACTTATACTTGGACTAAAAATAGTTAAGGTGTTTTGGATAATTTAATAAAAACCAATCCTTGGGAAAGGGGGTTGGTTTTTGTTTGTGTGAGCGCTATTTGGAGTGTAAAATGACAATAGGGTGTGGGGAAAAGTAATACAATAATATATGTTTTTGTGAAAAATTGTAAGGTGGGCGGTCGCGGGTTGGCGTCAGAAGTGACGGGCAACAAGCGGTCGCCTTTAGGTATTTTTATTGATTTTATTAAACTCTTTTAAAAAATAACTTGATTTTTTGGATAAGGTTTGGTAGAATAGTGTCAGAATAATGTTTTAGGCGGGAAATGCGCTTAATTATTATTCCTTCTTGCTGAGTAAAATCAGCCGAATTAGACCAAAAGGAGGTAAAGTCGATGACTAATTATGAAGTGCTTTATGTGATTTCTCCATCTTTGTCGGACGAAGAAAGAGAAGCGGTTATTAGCAAATTCAAGGCTATGGTCGAGAATGCAAAAGGTACAGTTAGCGGGATTGATAAGTGGGGGATGAAGACTCTTGCATATCCAATCAAGTTTAAGAAAGAAGGCTACTATGTACTTATGACATATTCTTGCGACAGCGCAACATCAACTGCAATGGGCAAACTTATGCTCATTACAGAACCAATTTTAAGACATATTATTGTCAAAAAGTAGTTTTTAAAGAGAAATAAGGAGAATAAATGAATAAAGTTATTTTAATAGGCAATTTGACAAAAGATCCAGAGTTGTCGACCACAAATAGTGGGATAAACTATTGCAGATTTTCGCTCGCTGTTCCAAAGAGATTTGTTTCTGGCGGGGAGAGAGAAGCGGAATTTATAAACATCGTTGTATGGCGCACACAAGCGGACAACTGCCACAAATATCTTAAAAAAGGTAGCAAGGCGGGTGTTGTTGGGAGCCTTCAAACAAGGTCATATGACGCACAAGACGGCACAAAGAGATATGTGACGGAAGTTGTTGCGGACGAAGTTGAATTTTTGAGTTCAAAGAGTAGCGACGGCGCTTCATCTAATGCGTCTGCGCCAAGCGGAAATAGCGACCTTGAGCCTATTGAAGATGATTCTCTACCATTCTAATAAAAGGAGTTATCACAATGAGTGAAGAAGTAAAAGAAGTTGCTAAAGAGCAATCCGAAGAAAAATTCGTTAGAAAGCCAAAAAGAGTTAGCAGAAAGAAAGTCTGCGTTTTCTGTGCTGACAAATCTAAGAAAATCGACTATAAAGATGTCGCAACTTTGAAGAGATTTGTTACTGAAAAGGGCAAAATCGTTCCTAGAAGACAAACTGGCACTTGCGCTATGCACCAAAGAGAAATTACAACTGCGGTTAAACGCGCAAGAAATATGGCATTGCTTCCATTTAGAGCAGAATAATTTTTTAAACACCACCTTTTGTTTTTGGCAAGGGGCGGTGTTTTTGTTTTTATATATCCTTTAATATTCACAAAAAATGTTAAAATAAGAAATGACTAGAAGGAAAAATAAAGACAAGAAATTAAGGCTAAAAAGTTTTGTTTTTTGTTTTAGCAACAAAAATAGCGAAATTTGGGTTGATTTTTGCGCTTTTAGTTGATAAGTTAAGAAAAAATTGTTATAATAATAAATAGAAGGTGAAAAAATGGCAAAAAAAGAAGAAAAGTTTGGCGATATTATTCGTGATGACACACTTGAAAAAAGAACACTTATGGTGTCGGCGTTTCCAGCGCTCATAAGAGCGGTTCAAAAGGACGGAGACACTTTGTATGAAGGTTTTTTGCCTGGGTTCGAGTTCGCGGAAATAAAGGATGTCGAAGACGAGGACGAGTGTGTCGAATATTTGCAAGATATGCTTGACGACGAAGTGGAAGAATTGGTTGTTTTTGGGAAGCCACTTCCAGATGTCGAAGAAGATGACGAACTTATGGAAAAATATCCCGACTATCATATTGTCTACTTAGACATCAATGTTTATGCGACGAAATGTTCGCACGACTGCTCTTCTTGCGACGGGTGCGAAGATTACGATTATTATGACAAAGATTTCGACTGTTTTGCGGATGATTGCGGTTGCGGGGACCCAAATTGCCATTGTGGGGACGACTGTGATTGTGATGAAGATGACAACTGCGGATGTCATTGTGGTGATGACGATTGCGAGAGTGATGATGAATGTGACGACGACTGTCACGACGGATGTGATTGTGATGATGATTGCGATTGTGGTTGTCAAGACGATGATTGTGACTGTGGCGATGATGAATGCGATTGTGACGACCATTCTAAAAAATGCAATTGTGGACCAGACTGTACTTGTGGGTGTCAAGAAGGGAAGCCTTGCACTTGTGGGGAAAAATGCAAGTAATTTTCTTTTGACCACTTTATTAAAATTAGTTTTAGAGTGTGCAAAATTTTTTAAATATAGCCTAGGCATTAAGAAAATTTTTAAAATAGAAGAA
>CAKVCH010000125.1 GCA_934725745.1 uncultured Clostridia bacterium
TCCAAGATGTGACTGGGATGATTGCGAGAATCAAACTAACAACATAACCAAGTCCAAAATAATCACTCTTTTTTGATTTTGCCATATTTGTTTCCCCTTTTATATAAATATACGCTAATATTATATAATTATGACAAGTTTTTGTCAAATTTTTTGGCTATTTTTAAAAAAAATTAGTTTAAAATTTATCGGCATTTTTCTTTCTAGCGCAAATCTTTTTTAACCAAGCAATTTGTAAAAGTCAATAATTTTATATAAAAAACAACCACCAAAACTACATTCCTATCATCGACTTTTTAAAATCGCTATGTTGTTATATTTAAAAAAATCCACTAAGACATCTACTACTTATAATCCACTAAAACGCTTGCGCTTGTACTTTCGTATTGGTCGATTTTCTTTTGAAGGCGTTTTATGCAAACAAATTGATAAACTATCCCAACAAGTAAAATCACAATAATTGCGATAATCATTCCAAGTAATAACTTTGTTTTTTTGTCGTTTTTGTCCATAAAACTTCTTCCCCTTTTTCGACTTTTGTGTGTCAATATAAAACAATTTTAAAAATTATAATTGAGTTTTAAAAGCGGTCTTTAAAAATGATAAAATACGAATAACAACATTTGACGCTTTTAGAGTATCTTTATAAAAGCATTTTAAAGAATATATTAGATTATTTTACTTACAAGACAATATTATTCTATCGCGCTTTGTTTTTTCTTCGTTTTTCTATTTTCAGTATAAAACGCCACAAAAAATTTGGCAAGCAAATTAAGAAAATATCCGGCCAAGAAAAAAGCAAAAATGTAGGCAACAATACAAACAATGTTTATTTCACCGTAATTGAGTTTTAGATTACAAAGGTAGGTTGCAAAAACAAGCCCAACAAAAATCACAAATTTACCCGTTTGAGAGATAAGTTGCCCAAGTTTAATAAGTCCCGTGAGCAAAACTTTACCCGTTTTTATAAAAAAATCTTTTTGCCTATTTTTTCTCATTTTTCGCTTTTCTTGTCTTTTTTCTTTTAGTAAAATTTCATCTTTTTTCGTTTTTTCAATCATTAGTTGTTTGTTTTTTTGTTTTAAGATGTCTTTTTGCTTTTTTTTGTCTTTCAAAAGGTTATTTTTATTTCTTATCCCGCTCTTTTTAGCTTTTTTCTCGTCTTTCAGAAGGTCTTTTGCTAAAAGTTTTCGTCTGTCAAGAAAGGAAAAAAGAAAGCGTGCAAAATAAAATACCAATCCGCTAACTGCGCCAAGGTAGAGAAAAAGAAGAAGCACATAAGGTTCACTTAATGTCGAAAATAGGGTCATTTAAACAATCTCTTAAAGAAATTTTGTTTGTTTTCCGCGCCAATATATTTTAGGTCGCTCACTGTTCCAACAAGGTCAAGAAGTCCCGCGTCGACATCAATTTTTGTAATTGACAAATCCGTTCCCGCAATTAAAAGGTTGTTTCCCGCGACTTTAACTTGCACCTTTGTTTCGCTTGCTTCGTAAACTTTCTCAACACCCGTAAGACTCAAATTTTTTCTATTTTGCAATGTTATTAAACTGTCCGCAAAGCTTTTTTGTGGTTGATTATTTTCCATATTTATCCCCTTTTATTTCCCGAAAAGATATTATAATAAATATGAAAAATTTTCTTAAAATATGTTTTTTATAAAACAACCTACATAAAATCAATAAAAAACTTCAATCTTACTACCCCTTTGTCGGCGAGCCGACATTTCCCCTTGTCATAGGGGCAACCAGAGAAATCAAGTTGTTTTCTCGCTAGTTATAGATGAATAACCAAAAGGCTAGGTGAAATAGACTCCCCCTAATTATAGGGGGAGTCTACTTAAAATTTGTCTATCACTTTTTAAAAATGTTTTATAAAAATTTACAAGTTTATTCGTCGCTTGGTATTTCGACTTCTGATTGCTCGTCGGTTTCCGCGTCCAACTCGTCGTCTTCTTGATGTTCGGTCACCGAAGCGCAAACAACTTTATAATTTTTGTCCTTTAATCTCATAATTTTGACGCCTTGTGTGTTACGGCTAAGGGAACTTATTTGCTCAACTTCAAGTCTAATGATTGTACCGTTGTCCGAAATCAAAATAAGGTCCTCGTCCGCTTTGACTTGTTTTAAATTGACAAGTTTACCCGTTTTTTCATTGAAAACGCCCGCTTTGATACCCTTTCCGCCACGAGATTGAAGTCTAAATTCTTCAATAGCACTGCGCTTGCCGTAGCCGTTTTCGGAAATTGTCAAAATTTCGCAATCAGGTTTAATTATCGACATATCGACGACATAATCTTCTTTGTTTAAAGTTATACTCTTGACCCCTTGCGAGTTTCTTCCAAGGCGTCTAATACCTTGTTCGCTAAAACGAATACACTTTCCTTCGTGCGTTCCTATCAAAATTTCGTCTTTGCCATTTGTGACTTGGACGGAAATAAGTTTGTCGTTGTCAAGAAGTTTAATTGCAATTTTGCCGTTTTTGTTGATGTGTCTAAACTCGTCAATTGTCGTTTTCTTAATAAGTCCGTTCTTGGTCGCCATAACAAGGTTGCCCGACGCGTTGTCGTCAAGTTTGATAATCTCAGTTACAAGTTCGCCCGACGCAATTTGTAGAAGGTTTATCATAGCCCTACCCTTTGTGTTCTTTTGGGCTTCTGGCAACATATAAGCCTTTTTCGCGTACACGCGCCCCAT
>CAKVCH010000126.1 GCA_934725745.1 uncultured Clostridia bacterium
ATCTGGCAACGAAGGAGAAATATCCGGACTGTATCCTTTTTTATCGTTTGGGTGACTTCTATGAGATGTTTTTTGAAGACGCAATTCTAGGGTCGCAACTTTTGGACATTGCATTGTCGGGTAGAAGTTGTGGCGGGAATGAAAAAGCGCCTATGTGTGGCGTCCCATATCACGCGGTGGATACATATGTTGCAAAGCTTCTTGAAAAAGGTTATAAGGTCGCTATTTGTGACCAATTGTCCGAGCCAAAGAAAAATGGCGGAATTGTAGATAGGGATGTAACAAGGGTTATCACACCAGGAACTGTTATCGAAAGCGACATCTTAGGTGCGTCGACATCCAATTATATTTTGAGTGCGTGCAAGGAAGGAGACACTTTTGGAGTCGCATTTGCCGATGTTTCAACGGGCGAGTTTAAGGTGGCGGAATATAGCGAAAAGAAAAATTTTATCGACCTTTTATCGCGCATTAGACCTGTTGAAATTTTGTGCAATGAAGACATTTTTAATATGTCGATGGATAAAGACATCCACGCGCTTGACTTCTTGCCTGCGTTTACAAGACAAATTGACTACGAGTACGATTATGCAAATGCGCTCGAAAGCATAAAAAAACAATTTAATATTTCAAACACAAAAGGTCACGACTTTGCCGATTTAAAGCAAGCAATTAGAGCAAGTGGGGCTCTTTTGAACTACCTTTTTGAAACGCAAAAGAGAAGTCTTAACCATATAAATAAGATTGTTACAGAAAAATTGAACGAGTATATGCACCTTGACTATAACGCGTGCAAAAATTTGGAACTTGTAGAAAATTCGCGCGATAGAAAGAAAAAGGGAACTCTTTTTGGACAACTTAATAAAACAAAGACACCTATGGGTGCAAGACTTCTTGAAAAGTGGATTCTACAACCGCTACAAGACCCTAAAAAAATTAACGAAAGATTGGACTGCGTTGAAGAGTTGTACAGCGCGCAAATGTTGAATAGCGACATAATTGCGAGTTTGTCAAAAATTAACGACATTGCAAGAATTTGCTCTAAAATCTCATATGGTTCTATTTTGCCAAGAGACTGCGTGGGGCTTAAAAGTGCACTTTTTGCAGTTGTAGATTTGAGCGTACTTGTAAAAGATTTGCACACGGAAAAGTTCGCGTCGATGTTTTCGCACGCAGAAGATATAAAAAATCTCGCAAACCTTCTTGACAATGTTTTTGTGCAAGATTGTCCAGCGCTTGTGTCAAATGGTGGGTTCATTAGAGAAGATTTCAACAAAGAATTATATGATTTAAAGCACACTTCACAAACCGCTCACAACCTTTTAAGTGAACTCGAAGCAAGAGAAAAAGAGCAAACTGGCATTAAAAACTTGAAGATTGGCTACTCGCGCGTTTTTGGATATTTTATTGAAGTTAGTAAATCGCAAGAAAATCTTGTCCCATATAGATATGAAAGAAAACAAACAATTTCAGGGCACGAGCGTTTTATAACAGACGAGTTGCGTGAAATTGAAAATAGGATTTTGAATAGCGAAGAGTTGGCAAATAAACTCGAACAAAAGATTTTTGACGAAATAAAAAATAGGCTTAAATCGGTTGTTGAGATGATTCAAGAGACCGCAAATGAAGTTGCATATGTTGATGTTGTAAGTTCGCTTGCAAAAGTGGCGCAAGATTGTTCTTATGTACGCCCAAAAATCAGTAGAAACTATAAGTCAATTAAAATTGAAAATGGAAGACATCCAATAATTGAAGCTAATTTAAAACGCGATATGTTTGTTCCAAATGACACCTTGCTTGACGAAAACGAAAATAGGACACTTATTATAACGGGACCAAATATGGCGGGTAAGAGCACATATATGCGTCAAATTGCACTTATTACAATTATGGCGCATATGGGAAGTTTTGTCCCAGCAACCAGTGCGGAAATTTCGATTGTTGATAGGGTTTTTACGCGTATAGGCGCTAGTGACGACCTAAATAACGGACAAAGTACATTTATGGTCGAAATGGTCGAAGTTGCAAATATTTTAAATAATGCGACGAATAAATCTCTCGTTATTTTGGACGAAGTAGGGCGTGGAACGGCGACTTATGACGGAATGAGTATCGCTTGGGCGGTTTTGGAATATATTTCTCAAAAGATAAGGTGCAAAACACTTTTCTCTACTCACTATCACGAAATTACGACTCTTGAAGGAAAACTTGACGGCGTCAAAAATTATCGCGTAAGCGTAAAAGAATTCAATGATTCGGTTATATTTCTTAGAAAAATTGTCCGTGGAAGTGCGGATAGAAGTTTTGGTATTGAAGTCGCAAGTTTATCTGGAATTTACGATGAAATTATCAAGCGCGCAAAAAATATATTATCGCAACTTGAAAAGAATTCGGTCAAATTTGAGATAAAATCAAGCGATGAAGCACCAAAACAACTTTCACAAGAAAGTAAAAATAATATTATCAATCAAATTAAAAACATTGAGATAAATAAACTCAGTCCAATGGACGCGTTTGAAATCTTGGTCGACCTAAATAAACAAGTTAATTTAGAAAAATAGAAATAAGTCTTTTTAAAATGTTTTTGTTTCGTCTTATATTTTTAGGGCGGAAGAAAGATTACATAAACATTTTTGTTTTGGCTTGTTTAAAGATAAAGGAGAAGTATGCCTA
>CAKVCH010000127.1 GCA_934725745.1 uncultured Clostridia bacterium
ATTCTAAACCGTTTTTCATCGGAATAGAAACAAGTTTTTCCGCATTTTTTCTTAAAATATCGCTAACGCCTTGTCCTTCGCTCCCCACAACCACGCCAATTGGACTAAAACCGATCTTGCTTTTAAAAATATCTTCGCCGTCCATATCAGCAACGACATATTTTAGGTTGTTTTGCTTTGCAAACTCTATAAACTCTTGTGCGGAATTAAAGTTTTTAAACCTTTCCTTAAAAATTCCGCCCATTGAACTTCTCACGACCTTTTGATTTAAAGGATTGACCGAGTTTATAAGAAAAATGTTTTTAAAACTCGTCCCCGACGCAGACCTAATAATCGTGCCGAGATTGCCAGGGTCTTGCAAATTGTCAAGGCAAATAAAGTTGTCTGATAAATCTATTGGTTCTTCTTCCAAAAAATCAAAAACCGCAACCACTCCTTGTGGTGTTTTTGTACTAGACAAACTGTCTATAATGTTTTCGCCTACAAGTTGGTAGTTTTCCCCAAAAATAGGATATTTTGATATTATTTCTTCGTATTTTTTGCTACTTATAAGCAAAACTTCAAGTTTTTTCCCCGCGTCTAACGCTTCAAGTATTGTTTTTGGATTGTCTAAAAACAACTTATCTACGGGATTATCTCTAATATCCTTTATCCTTTTTATAAGGTCGTTTTTGATTGATGTGATAATTTCCAAATTATGACTCCGTGATTTTACGCTTTTACATCTTCAACAAGTTTTGCAAATGCTTGTTTGTCATTAACTGCCATATCAGCAAGAACTTTTCTGTTAAGGTCAATATTCTTATTTTTAAGCCCGCTCATAAATTTGCTGTAACTAATTCCGTTAATTCTGCATCCAGCGTTAATTCTTGTAATCCAAAGTCTACGCATATCTCTCTTTTTGAGTCTTCTTCCGATATATGCGTGACGAAGGCTTCTCATAACCGATTCGTTTGCGACTCTAAAGAGTTTACTTCTTGAACCCCAGAACCCTTTTGCTTGCTTTAAGATTGCTTTCTTATGTTTATTTTTATTAACTGCTCTTTTAATTCTCATTTTTCTACTTCTCCTTTATTAACCTTGAACCATTTGTTTAATGGTCTTTTCTTGTGCTTTGCTGACATAAGCAGATTTTCTCATATCTCTCTTTGTAGCAGTTGACTTATGTGACAAAAGGTGACGCCTACCTTGTGTAGTTCTCTTAATAAGTCCCGACTTTTTAACTTTAAATCTCTTTTTTGCTGCGCTATTTGTTTTTTGTTTTGGCATTTTTTCTTCTCCTTTATTTTGCTTTTATTGGGGCTAGCACCATAAAAATATTTCTCCCCATAATCTCTGGGGCTTTTTCGATAGTCCCAAGTTCTTTTACCATTTCAAAAAATGAGTTCATAATTTCAATTCCCATTTCAGGACGCGCTTGTTGACGCCCACGCATACGAATGCTGACCTTAACTTTGTCGCCGTCTTCCAAAAACCTTTTTGCGTGGCGAGCCTTAACTTCGACATCGTGCTTGTCAATGGTCATAGACAATTGAACTTCTTTAATATCAACAGTTTTTTGAGCCTTTCTTTGCTCTTTAAGCCTTTTTGCTTGGTCAAACTTAAACTTGCCATAGTCCATAATTCTGCAAACTGGTGGCTCTGCATTTGGTGAAATAACAACCAAATCCAAATCTTTTTCGTAAGCCAATTCAAGTGCTTCTCTACTCGACATAATCCCTAGTTGCTCGTTGTTTTCCCCAATAAGTCTTACTTGTGGAAACCTTATGTCTTCGTTTATAAGTTGTTGATTTTTAATGATAAAATACCTCCTAAATTGTTGTGTTTTATCACTTTTTTATGACTTTTAGGTCAAAAATGTCTTTTTCATACCCAAAAAAACAAAAAAAAGTGGACGAAATGCCCACTTTTACAATCAAAATATAATTGATAGCAACCGATTGAACTAAGCGTTAAACGGTGAGAAGTGGCACTTCTTCTTTAAAACAAAGATATAGTACCACATTTTTTGACCGTTGTCAACCAGTTTTTGAATATTTTTAAAACAGTTTTAGAATACTTTTAGAATAGTTTTAGAATAGTTATAAATTAGTTTTAAACTAGTTTTAAACTAGTTTTTATTTCGTTTTAAAGGTTGCAATTTAAAACTAAATTCTTTTACTATCGCGCTCTTCCTTAATTTCATTTATCCATTCTTCTAAATCTTTTGCGCCAAGGTCGCCGTCTTTTCTACTTCTGACGCAAATATTACCATTTTCTTTCTCTTTTTCGCCAAGGATAAGCATATAAGGGACCTTGTTGAGTTGCGCTTCTCTAATTTTTTTACCAATTTTTTCGTTTCTGTCGTCAAGTTCAACACGGAATCCTTCCTTTTCAAGCCTATCTTTCACTTGTTTTGCATATGGCAAAAGGTCGTCATTTAAGTTCATAATTTCAATTTGGACAGGTGAAAGCCAAAGTGGGAACGCTCCCGCAAAGTTTTCCGTCAAAACAGCAATCATTCTTTCAAGTGACCCATAAATAACCCTATGAATCATAATAGGTTCTTTTTCTTTGCCGTCTTTGTCTGTATAAGTCAAATTAAAACGCTTTGGAAGTTGCATATCAAGTTGAATCGTGCCACATTGCCACTCTCTTCCAAT
>CAKVCH010000128.1 GCA_934725745.1 uncultured Clostridia bacterium
GTCGTTCTAAGTCGTCTTTTGAGCCCGTCGGTTGTGAGTTTATATGGAGTTGATTTTAAAATGCCTAAAATTTCGCCTTTTGTAATTTTTTCGCAATTGCAAACAATTTCGCCATACGCCTTGTTTTTTAAAATAAGCGCGTTTTGCTCCTTTAAACTTAGGTCGACAATATGTGGAACGACCTTTAATGTATTAGGTGTAAATATTCTTATTTTGACATTTTGTTTTAAAATGTAATTTGTCACATCTTCTGCAATCGCTGGGGCGCTCGATAGCCCTGGTGAACAAATGCCAGCAAGGACGATATAGTTAGGATTTTTGTTGTTGAAACTTATAATAAAGTCGTCACCAGATATGACGCGCACACCAGCATAAAGTTTTATGGTTTTTCTAAAATTTATGTTGTCGACCATAGTCGTGACTTTACTCTTAATTGAGTTTAGGGAAGAATAGGAAAATGATGTGTCGTAGCTTTTCTCATCAACGGCGGTTGGCCCAAAAAATATGTTTTGATGAACGGTTGGACACGCCAAAATTCCTTTTCCGTGCTTTGTTGGGAGTGGAAAAATAGGACGGCTTACAAGCCCCGCTTCCGAGTTGTCAAGAAGGATATATTCGCCTTTTTTAAAAGAAATGTCGATTTTTTCTTCGCCGATAAGAGTCCCGATTTCGTTGACGCCCGCCCCCGCACAGTTAATTATGAAGTCTGTTTTAAAACTTCGTCCGTCAGAACTTGAAACGACATATTTTTCGCCCGCTCTTTCTATTTTTGTTGTATTAAAATTAAGGAGCAAATCTCCACCGTTTAAAACTCCTTCGTTTACAAGAGATATGCAAAAGGAGTAAGGCGAAATGATTTTTGCATCCTTAGAAAAAAGTGCGTACTTTATGTCTTTATTCAAGTTTGGCTCCAATTTGTGTAAGGAAATGGAGTCTAAAATTTCAAGGTTTTTGACCCCGTTATTTTTTCCGCGCTCCAAAAGGACTTGAAGGGCGGGCAAATCTTCTTCACGCCCCACAACGAGCGACCCGCAAGGAATGATTTTTTCGCCGAGTCTGCGCGCCAACTTTTCGTACATTTTGTTGCCACGAACATTATATTTTGCTTTTAGCGTTCCAGTTTTTGCGTCATAGCCCGCGTGAATTATCCCGCTATTTGCTTTGGTCGCGCCAAGAGAAACATCGTTTTCTTTTTCGACTAAAACACACTTCACGCCAGAAAGCACAAGCGAAGAAAAAATGTTGCTCCCAATTATCCCCGCGCCAAATATCGCGACTGAATATTCTTGCATATTGACTCCTTTTTGTTTTTTTTAAAGGTCTTTTAATATTTGTTTCTAATATTTTTAGTTTAAAACATAAAAATATTTCTTCTAACTAAAATTTATCCACAAATTGCGACCTAACTTTTCATAAATAAGGATAATTATTTTAACTAAAAAGGTCAAATAAATTATAGACTAATTTATTTTGATAATTTACAAATAAATGTTAAAATACTATTAAGTAATTTATTATCTAGTATAAATGCAACTTTAAATAGCGCGCAAAATTAAAAATTTGTTTAAACAAGGGAAAATGAGCGGTCAAAATTTGCGCAAAATAAGTAGTAAATTTTAAAGGCGTGCATTTATCTAAAAAAAAGGAAAGTATATGAGATACATTTTGACGATTGATGAAGGGACAACTTCACTTAGAGCGATTTTATTTGATGTGAAAAAGGGCGAGTTTGCGCGAGTTGAACAAATGCCTTTTAAGCAATATTTTCCAAAACCAGCGTGGGTGGAGCACGACGCAGAAGAGATTTGGGAAAAGACGAAAAAGTGTCTAGAAAAGGTTATGGAAGGTGTCGACCCAAAAGAAGTGTATGGAATAGGCATAACCAATCAAAGAGAGACCGCCGTTTGTTGGAGCAAAACAACGGGCAAGGCGCTTTATCACGCCATTGTTTGGCAATGTAGAAGGACGAGCAAACTTTGCGAGAAACTTAAAAAATCGACAAAATCTAACACGATAAAATCAAAAACGGGGCTTATTCCAGACGCGTATTTTTCGGCGACAAAATATAAGTGGTTGTTAGACAATGTGCCAGAAGTCGCAAAAGCAATGCGCGCGGGTGACCTTTGTTTTGGGACAATTGAGAGTTTTCTTGTGTATAAGTTAACGGGCGGGAAGAGTTTTGTAAGTGACATCACAAACGCAAGTAGAACAATGCTTTTTAACATTAAAACTCTTAAATGGGACGACTATCTTCTAAAACTATTTAACATTCCACTTTCCACTCTCCCAAAGGTTGTGGATAACGACGATGTTGTTGGCGAATGCACCCTTTTTGGCGGAAAAATTAAGGTGGCGGGACTTATTGGCGACCAACAAAGTTCGCTTTTTGGGCAAGGCTGTTTTGATAAGGGAATGGCAAAAAATACTTACGGAACGGGCTGTTTTATGCTTGTTAACACTTCAAAGGATAGAGTGTCGAGTAAGCACGGGTTACTTACGACTATTGGATATAAGGTCGACGGAAGATTGTGTTACGCGCTTGAAGGGAGCGATTTTAATGCGGGTTGCGTCGTCGATTGGGCTATTGATAACTTGGAAATTGCAAAAAATCCAAAGGAACTTACTGAC
>CAKVCH010000129.1 GCA_934725745.1 uncultured Clostridia bacterium
GGCTTCAATCCGTCTTCCACGCGTGGAAGCGCCCTGTCCAAAATAACGTGCTCAGAATAAGGAATCATTGATTCGTGCAAAACAGAGTCAAGACTCTTATACAAAACGCCGTCAACTATTTCTTCTGGTGCGGAATCTGTGTAAATGCGCTCAACATCGGTAGTTTTTACTTCATTCACTTTGCCAAAAACATCACTTCCCACTGTTCTATCCACATCTTCGTATCCGCGATTCAAACTTTCTACTTCGGCACGAGTTTTGATACTTTCCGCGTCTTGGAAAAAGATGTCTGTATCTAAAATTTCATCGCTATTTTCTATTTTTTTAGGCTTTTCTGCCTTTTTACTTGTCTTTCTTTCGTGACTTTCAGCCTTAATATCATCCATTTGCTTTGATGATTTAGCGTTAATTCCACTAGCGTTGCTCTTTTTTGAATCGGACTTTGTGCTTTTATTTTCTTCTTTTAACTTCTTTTTAGTCGAATTTTCACTTTTTTTTGCACTTTCGTCCCCGCTTTCTTTTACACTTTCGCCTTTGACTTTTTTAAGCAAATCAGATTTGCTCTTGCTTGATTTTTTGCTTGATGAATCAGTGGAAACTTTCTTTAAAAGTCCCAACTCTTTTTCGTCACGCTCTAAGCGCGTTCCGTTATTCAACTTATTAAGTAGTTCTTTCTTTTTGTCGTCTTTTTTCTTCATATTTCCCTCGTCAAAATCTAAAAAATCAAAACCTATTTGCCCATTTACTAGACCGTCGTCCCTTTGGGGCTCTTCTTCGTCCCCCTTTTCCTCGGGTCTAAAAAGAAGTTCCGCCATATCCATCTGACCGTCTAGGATTTTGTTTTCATCCTCGTTTTCAGGCGGAAAGTCGTCCATAATTATTTCCTTTCGTCAATGTTCATAAAATTGTCTTGTTTATTAAAATCAACATATTGCGCAAGATATTTTTTTCTCGCGTCAATGTCATTTCCCATAAGGGTGGTTATTAAAAGTTCCGCATTCGCGGCGTCATCAACCCCAACGCGTACAAGAGTGCGCTTTTCTGGGTCCATTGTCGTTTCCCAAAGTTGTTCTGGGTTCATCTCGCCGAGTCCTTTATATCTTTGAATAGAATATCCCTTGCCAAATTTCTTTATAACAGTGGGGAGTTCCCTATCCGAATAAACATACTCAACTTCACCCTTTTTCTCCACCTTATATAGTGGTGGGAGCCCGATATAAACATGACCATTTGTGATAAGTTCTTTCATATATCTGTAGAAGAAAGTAAGAAGTATCGCTCTAATATGCGCACCGTCTTGGTCAGCATCGGACAAAATAATAACCTTGTAAAACTTCAAATCTTTAAGAGAAAAGTCTTCACCAATCCCAGTTCCGAGTGAAGCAATAATGGTCCTTATTTCTTCATTTGCCAAAACTTGTTCAAGGCGCTTTTTCTCTGCGTTAAGTGGCTTTCCTTTCAAAGGCAAAATCGCTTGATAACCGCGGTCCCTTGCTTGTTTTGCGCTCCCGCCAGCGCTGTCGCCCTCGACTATAAAAAGTTCATTAAGTTCTGGCTTTTTCCCAGAACAATTGGCAAGTTTTCCGACCAAAGAAGAGTTTTCAATACTATTTTTTGCCCTTGTAACTTCCTTTGCTTTTTTCGCCGCAAGTCTCGCCTTTTGAGCTTCCTTAGCCTTTTCAAAAATGCTTTGTGCAATTGGCAAATTTTCTTTTTTGTCAAAGAAACGCGTAAGTTCCTTTATAATCATTCCTTCGACAATTCCCTTAACTTCTGGGTTGCCAAGTTTGGTTTTTGTTTGCCCTTCAAACTCTATGTCACGCATTTTTATTGACAAAACAGCGCTCAATCCTTCCTTATAGTCTTCACCTAAAAGATTATCATCTTTTTCTTTTAAAATGTTTAGTTTTCTAGCAACAAGATTTAAAACTTTTGTTAAACCATTCCTAAAGCCGACTTCGTGCGTTCCACCTTCGGTTGTTGGAATGTTGTTAACATAGGAAAACACACTGTCCGTGTAGTCGCTTGTATAAACAATTGCAACCGCCATTTTTAGTCTGTCATCTTCCGCTTCAACAAAAATAGGATTTTTGAAAAGTGGTGTTTTTGCGTCGTTTAGATAATTGATAAAGTCGACGAGTCCCCCGTCAAATTTGTAAATACTTTCCTTGCCTTCTTTTTCGTCAATAAAAACAAGTTCCAAACCTTTATTTAAAAATGCGAGTTCTTTAAGCCTTTTTTTGATAACCCCACTTTCAAGCATATTGGCACCAAAAATGCGTTTATCAGGCATAAAAGTAATCTTTGTGCCCGTTTTATCGGTCTTTCCAATGCAAGTCAAATCTTTGCACTTAACCCCACCGTGCACCTTTCCTTTTTTGTCTGCAATGCTCTCGAAACAAATTTCGTACAACTTTCCGTCTTTTGCGATTTGGCAGTTAAGATACTCACTGAGCGCGTTTGTAACACTCGCGCCTACACCGTGTAGACCGCCCGAATAGGAATAGTTATGCGAGTCAAATTTTCCGCCAGCGTGAAGTTTTGTAAAGACGAGTTCCGCCCCCGAAATCTTGTATTGTGGGTGGATGTCAACTGGAATTCCACGCCCGTCA
>CAKVCH010000130.1 GCA_934725745.1 uncultured Clostridia bacterium
AAATAGTCGAGATAGCCCGAGCCGTCAACTCCAAATTCGGCAGAGTAACTTAAAACATAGTCGTGTTTTTTATCAAAAACTTCATACAATTTTGGGTCGTCATACAAAGATGCACTTTCGCTAAAAGAATCGTTTAAAACCGCCAGCCCGCTCTCAGCCGAAACCGACGATGACACAAGTTGATAGTAATTTATGTCATTGAAAGTTTTTTGGTTAACACCAGTTAAGGCCTTTTCGCTTGCAGTATAAATTGTTTGTGATAGGATTTTATTAAATGTCATATCGACTTTGCTATAAGTCGCAACACGATAAGTTGTTGTTGACCTTTCACCTAAAAAAGTGACACTTGTTGTGTAAACTTTGCCTTCGTCGTTGTTATAAAGGGTTGTAACTTCGCTTGTTTTCTCGTTTTCAACAAACCTTTTTGTCTTTACTTCCGCCAAACTTGGTTCGCGCGATTTGTAATAAAGAGTTGTCGTCGTTTCTTCTCTAACCGTCAAATTTTTACCGCTGTCATCCAACCTTTTTGACAAGTTGTAAGTAGTCACCGTGGAAAATTTTACTGGAAGCCCTACATCGTGCAAAAATTCCTTTGCTTCGTCAAGTTTTGTTATGGTTTGTGCAACCCCACTTTCACTTGCAACCCAAGGAGTACTTTCAAAAGTCGCTTCCCCGCACCCAAAAAAGAGTGGCGTTACAACTATTAAAAGTGCTAAAAACACAAAAATTTTTATTTTTTTCATACATCCCCCTTTTCTTGCAAGGTTAATTTGTTTTTTTACACAAAATTACGGTGATAAATTTCTAAAAGGCTATCCTAAATCTTTTAAGTCCGCTATAATAATATTTTGCATAATATTTCACGCGCTATTCTTTTAATAATTGTACTTTTTTTATTAAGAATAGTCAATTAAACTTGTCCAACTTTTATGTAGGCTCTTGATTTTTACATTGATACGATTTTAGACACAAAAATAGTTGACAAATTGATACAAAAATATCAAAATATTTTTATAAAAGGAAGATAAAGAAATGATTTTAGACGAAATTAAAAAAGCCAATGTTCAGGCTATGAAAGATAGAAACCAAAATGCACGCGCAGTTTATTCTGTTGTTATGACAAAAGCAATGCTTGAAACGGTCAAAAAAAGAGAAAAAAATGAAGAATTGCAAGATAGCGATATGGTGCAAATTTTGCAAAAAACAATAAAAGAACTCACCGACGAAAAAGAGAGTTTTGAAAAAGCGGGCAACGCAACCCAAGCAAAACTAATTGAAGAGCAAAAGGAAATTATTTCAACCTATCTTCCAAAAATGCTTGACGAAGAAGAGATAAAGGAAATTATCCTTTCCCTTAAAGACCACACCATCCCAACGGTTATGAAACATTTTAAGCAAAACTACGCTGGCAAAGTGGATATGGCAAAAGTAAACTCCGTCCTTAGGTCGCTATAAAGATTTTAAGTTTAATACTATAGTTCCAAGTCGTATGTTTTAAACCAAAATTGTTTTCCGATTTATTTTCCATTTAATTTTCTCCTTTTATCTTATTTGTTAGACTTAAAACGAATATATCAAAAAGGATAAAATTAAACTACTCATCGGCAAATCTAAAATGAACCCCTAGACTTTTGAAATGAACCCCGTATGGGTCTCTTCACTATCTGGGGGCTTTATTCTACAAAAAGAGTGGCACATCGCCACTCTTTTTATATCAAACAGTTTTAGTTTTTTTACAAACACCTTTTTACGACATTGCAGTTATATTTTTGCATTCAATAATCACTAATATTTTCCATAGTAATACATTTCTACAATAAAGCCCTCTGGAACATCACTTGTAATAACTTTAATAGATCCTTTTAAATCTTTATATCTCGAATCATCATAACAACCATTAAAAACACTATTAAAAGTATTGTAGTGAGTTAAATTACTAAATTGCTCTTGCGTCCCACTATAATACATTGTACTAGAATCTGAAGACAATCCTTCAAGATAAAAAGCACTTAGGTCAATACTCGTCACACTATCTGGAATTGTTATACTTGTTAAACCAGTACAACCATAAAAAGCCTCTTCCCCTATACTCGTCACACTATTCCCAATCGTTATACTTGTTAAGCCACTACAATACCAAAAAGCACCATACCCTATATTCGTCACACTATTTGGAATAAAAACTTTCGTTAGTCTTGTACACTTAAAAAATACCCCATTTCCTGCATTACTTGTCCCGTATCCAATATTTTTTACACTTTGCGGAATGACGACATCGGTCATTGATTTTTGATCAAAAGCCTTATGAGGAATATTTTTTACATTATTTGAAATAACAATTTGCGTGTCACTTCCCGTGTATAATACTTCGCTCGTATAATTTGGCGTCATAAAACAAGCGTAAAGTTGAGTTGCGGAAGTTGGAAGGTCATACCAACTCTCTAAGGTAGAATCAGATGTGGATGTATAATAAATTTCGCCTGGGTCGTTGTAGGATAAAGAGCCTACGACGGCAGAGTTAGTACAAAAATAGTAAAATTCTGCACCATTGCTATTTGTTAGATCGTCTATACTTGCAACTTTAC
>CAKVCH010000131.1 GCA_934725745.1 uncultured Clostridia bacterium
GGCTGAAATGGAAGATGTTTTATAACTTATGTTTTATATCTTCAAATTCGTGCGAAATGTCAACAAAATTTATAATAAAATTGTCGTCTTGTAACGCCATAATTTTGTTCATTTTTTCTTTGTCTAACCCTACATTTAGGATGACTATTCTATATTTATATTCTTTTGATGCGTTCGCGATAAGTGACCTTAAAGCGACATCTAAATAAGGCAAATAATTGTTATCTGTCGAAAAAAAGATTGGAACTTCATTAAGTGATTTATGTCCTTTAAAATTTGTCATATTACTTTCTCCTTTTTTATTGTGGCTTCATTTTCACATATATATTTATTTTTTACAAGAGAAAGTGCAACTTTTACTTCTAGACTTCTTTTTAAAATGTGAGAGTTTAATTTTCGCAATTCTCGTAATCCGAGAATTCCGCTATTTAAGCGGTTTATATCGCCTAAAATTTAATAATTTTTAGGCTTTTAACAAAGATTTATAGAAAAAAATTTTTAAATTTTAGAAAAATTTGTGAGTATTTCATAGGAAATTGTCCCACAACGCGTTGCAATCTCTTGTGACGAGATAATATTTTTTCCGTCTTGACCTAAAATAACAACTTCATCTGCCATTTTGCATTTTGTTTTTGTTACATCAATAATGGTCATACTCATACACACATTCAAGATTTTACAGCGCGCGCCAGACACTAAAACATCCCCACCTACATTCTTTCTAAATAGTCCGTCCGCATATCCAATATCTATTACTGCAATTCGCATTTCGTTTTCCGCCCTAACAAGGCTTCCGTAGCCGATACACTCGCCTTTTTTGACATTTTTAATCTGCATTATTTGAGCGGTTACTTTCATTGCGTCTCTTATGCCGTCCGTGTAAAGAGACAATCCAAAACGCACCATATCAAGTGCAAAACCATTTTTTAGGTTTAAGTAATTCGTGCTTGCAATATGTAGCGTTTCCCCCGTCTTTGGCGCTAAGGATACAAATTTTGCAAGTTGTTTTTCACATCTATTTACATTTAATGGGTCGCTGATATGACTAAAAAAACCTTTTACGGTTATGTTTTTTGCGCTTTCGCACGCGCGCAGTAATTTTCTTAACTCCGCTTTTGTTTGCACACCCAACCTATTCATTCCACTGTCGATTGATATGTGCACATTAAAATGTTGCCCCTTATATTTTTTAAGTTGCCTAATGTGCGACAAATCAAAAACATTCACTTCCGCGTCAAGTCCCGAAAGCCCCGAGAAATCCGTCCCCAAAATCAAAATTGGTTTATGAGTTAGCCCCCTAATTTCCCTTGCTTCTTTTGCGTTTGCGACAGCAAAATAGTCTACTAGATTTGAAATGCTTTTGACGACCGCCCTTGCCCCGTGCCCATAGGCGTTCGACTTCACAACGGCGCAAAATTTGCAATCACGCGGGATTTTCTCTCTTAATTTTTTCACATTTTCTAATAAAACTTCTTTAATTAAAACTTTTTTTGCCATAATATTTCCCTTGACCTAATATATTATTTTGACGATAAAAAGTTGATATTTTATTAAAAAAAGTAATAGATTTATTTTTAAACGCTTTTTTGTTTATTATTAAAACATTAAGCGCAAAAAATTTTTTACGCCTACAAAAAGCCTTTAATAAATTCTTAATTTTACTAAAAAAAATATTTTTTCTGGATTTTTTATCTCATTTGTTTAAAAAAGTGTAAAAAAAAGAAGAAACATTAAAATTTCTCCTTTTAAAAAGTTGTTGATTATAACTTTTAAGTCTCGCTTGTAAATTTCCCGTTAACCTAAAATTTTTAAATTGTCCCTTCAAGCCCCATAAAGAATACCACAAACGCCACAGCAATTCCAGCAAGTGCAAACACTAAACAATAAATTCCAACCGCAAGGTCAAGCCATTTTGAAACGCCTTTCTTTTTTGTCTTGTTCTTTTCTATGTCTTGACTTCCCGTCGTAAGATTTTCAACTTGGCTCCCCGCTAAGCCTACTTGTTCGCCTTGATTTTTGACATTTAGGGTAGTTTCATTTCCCGCGCTATAATTTTGCGTATTTTGCGAAAGGCTCTCACTTTGGCTCAAATTCTCATTTTGCGAGGCTATGATAGGTTGCTCCTTTTCTTTATTTCTTTTATCTCTTCTTTTATTCAATATCTTTTCAAGCGACCCTGACACAAATGAACGGAACCCAAAAATACTATATACAAAACAAAACTCCACACACGCACACGCCACAAGAAGAGCGACAATTAAAGCAAATACCCTAAGAATAGGGTTAAAATCTTGCGTAGCAACAAAATAAATACATCCAATACCAAACGCCATAATGATAGGTGCAAAAATCATAACCAAAATTCGCGACAATTTGCCGTGCTTTTCATAGCGCACCGCGTCCATATAGTGTCTACTTTCAAAATTAAAAATCCACCTTAAAAAATTCATTTCGTCTGTCCCCTTTTCTTTCAATATATTTTTAAAAATCCAACCTATTTTTTGTTCTTTCTTTATCTATAAAAAATATTTCTACTTTTCAAATATTT
>CAKVCH010000132.1 GCA_934725745.1 uncultured Clostridia bacterium
ATAGAATAACGAGGTTCATCAAAATGATAATCTCCAAATTCAAAAGAAAGTGTTCCAGAGAAATTTTCTACGGGGAATAAGTCATCAAATACTTCTTTAATTCCTGTATCAATAAACCATTGATACGATTTTTTTTGAATTTCTAGTAAATCTTTTAATTCAAATGTGTTTTTAATTTTTGAAAAGCTTCTTCTTTTTCGGTGTTCACCGTAATTAACTATTTTATAAGCCACAATTTCACCCCTATTACATTAATTTAATTGAAGAACATATTTTACTTAATCTAATACGTTGCCAATTTATATTATTAGCATACTTCCGACAAGTTGTCAATGTAAAATGCATTTTATTATCCAAGAAGGGCGGATGAAAACAAGATTGAATTTCTGCCAGAGACAACCATTGGCGCTCTTGCAATGGTCAATAAATCGCAATTTTACCTTATAAATCCTAACCTAGACAATCCAGAAACCCTTTATGATAGCCTAATTTTATATAGAATCAATAGACTGAAATATATTATTGTACTTGAACCACCAAACGAGTTGAGCGCTGAGACTCTCGTGAATTATTTTGCGCCTTTTTCGCCGATATTTATTTTGCCGAGTTATTATCAAGGTCTTATTTCTTTTGATGGGTCGGGAATAAACTATATTTTTGCAAACGACAATGAAAGGTTAAGTATTGACAATAACTTGACCTTAAAATACTATTATTATGAAAACGAGCCACAAGCAATGGTTTTGCAACTCTCGACTCAAAAATATGGGTTCATCAATGGCACCGTGAGCGCGGGACACGCTTTTGATGAATTTGTTAATGAAAAGTTTAGTAGCCAATTTGAAGTTGCTAGAATCTACAACCAATATCTAAGTTCAGAAGCCTATTGGAACTCGCGTATAAGTAGTCACAATGGTTTTGTCTTTGACGATAGCGCAGGAAAAATCAGTTTGCTTTTAAATTAGAGATTGCTAGTCGCAGAATATAGAAGACAAGGGTTTAGGGGATAGTTTTAGTTTAATTATAGGTTTAAAAATAGGAGAAAAAATGAAATACGAAGAATTACAAAATAGTTTAAGGGCGACAATACTTCCAGCATATATGATAAATGGCGGGGAAAGTTATTTGACTGTTTCGGCACTTAAAATGATTGAAGACGCATTAAACATTACACTTAAAGATTTTAATGTTATAAAAATTGGGGATGACTATACTCGCGGGATGTCGAATATTGTCGAAAGTTGCGAAGCGTTGCCACTTATGGATTCAAAACGGCTAATTATTGTGAGCGATTTTATCGGCAAGAAAAACGAGTCTGAGAAAAAAATTATTTTAAAATATTTATCGCGCCCTTGTATGACAACTTGTATTGTGTTTTTCTCGACTGCACAAAGCGACTTCTTTTCGTCATTTCAAGATAAAGTCGAAAACATTGATTGTAAATCTGTAAGTGCTGACTATCTTTTAAACTTTTTATCGGAAAAGCTAAAAAAATACAACTTGTCAGCATCAAATGACACGAAACAAATGATATGTGATTACTGTAATAACTCAATCACAAAACTCGACACACAAGTAGACAAACTTTATTTTATTAAAGGGGACGGCGGAGAAATAACCTGTGAAGATATTGAAAACTACATCGCAAAAGATTTGGAGTATGTTATTTTTGATTTAACAAACGCAATTTGTAACAAAGACAAAGAGCGAGCAATTCTTCTTGTCGACGATATGATAAAAAATAAAGAACAACCTGTTACTATTGTGTCTATTATAACCAATCATTTTAGGCGTTTGTTTTTTATTGCAAGAAGTTCGTCAAGTTCGCAAGAATTGGCAAGTCTTTTAAATGTTAAGGAATATGCAATATCAAAATATCGTGCCCAACTTAAATATTTTTCTCAAAAAGAGTTAAAGCGCATTTATGATTTGTGCGTTGAATGCGACTTAAACATTAAGTCTGGCAAAATGGAAGGTAAGACGGCTGTAATGTATTTGCTTTTTTCAATTTTAAAATAACTTTACGAAAATGGTGGCGGAAAGTGTTACAATAAAGAAAATCCATAAGTGATTTTAAATTTTTAAAAACAATTGTGCAAAAAGTTTGAAAAAAGTGTTGCAAAAAAAAATTACTTATGCTAGACTTGTTAGGTATAAAAAGGAGTTAGCAATGCCAAATATCAAATCAGCAAAGAAAAGAGTATCTGTTATTGCAAGAAGAAGAGAAGAAAATAGATTTGTAAAATCAACCATGGCTACTATGGTTAAAAAATATAGACTTGCTTGCTTGAACGATGTCAACGAAGCAGAATCTATGTTGAAGGATCTTATCTCTTACATCGATAGTGCAAAGAGCAAGGGCGTTATTCATCCAAACACTGCTAGCAGAAAGATATCTCGTTTAACAGTTATGCTCAACAAGGCTAAGGCATCTGCACCTGCAACAGAAGAAAAGAAGGAAGTTGCTGAAAAGGTGGAAGAAGTTGCCGAAGTTAAAGTTGAGAAGGCAGAAGAACCTGTTAAGAAGCCGAGAGCAAGAAAGACTGC
>CAKVCH010000133.1 GCA_934725745.1 uncultured Clostridia bacterium
GTCTAACCATTCGTCGCCATCGCTAACTTTGTATTCGATTGTGTAGTTCTTCTTGTCAAAGCTAGCAGCTGAAACAGAAGCCTTATAACTACCGCCTTCAACTGATGTAAATGAATATATAAATTCGATATAATTGTTTTCAGCTGTAAGAGCAAGACTTCCTACTGGATTAAGTTGTCCTTCTTGAGTTGTATCTTCTGCATTAAATGTAATAACCTTTGCGCCACCTGCAGTTCCGTCTGTTGTCATATCAACTGCATCTTGATTTGCAATTTTAGATTTAGCAGAAACTGTTCCAGCAATGTTTGTTGCAGAATATGTAACGTTAATTGTTGTGTTAACATTTTGTGTTCCTGCAGCAAGAACGATAACTGTTGTCAAAAGCCCTACGATAGCGACAAGGCAGAGCGAGAACAACGAAATCATTAACTTTTTGTTTTTCATTTATTTTTCTCCCTTTAATTTACTCGTTTCGTTTATTATGCCCACCCAAAACCACATATTTTTGAGTCTATGCCGTGGAAAAGAAAAGATAACAAACCACTTATAATGTCTAGTAATAACATTTTCGTGTGCCACTCACAAAATCTACTCAACCACTTTAATACTGATGTACTAAAAGCCCCGAAAGGCGAAGTCTTTCAATTTATATATGTTCTAGAACTACATTAGTTAAACTTAATTAAAAGTCTATCTAACATAAACTAGCCACCAAAAACACAATTACTAGTCACTAGCACTTTCTATTATAATGAAAAAATATAATCACGCAACTTTTTTTAGCAATTTTTTTCATTTTTTTTGTAAAAACGCGCAAAATTATGACTTTCAGAGCAAAATATACTAAAATTTTTTATATTTTTCGTTTGAAAAACATTTTTAAAGTGCTCCCTGCCTATAAAAACGCCCAAGTTATCCACAAAACACAACATCAATTGTGAATAACTCTTTTTGCAAATATGTACAAATTTTGCGTATTTTTAAAGTGTCATTACTTTTTAAAACAAACACTTTTACACATATGTATTATAAGTGAAATTTTAAAAACTATACTTATAATAGTTATATCAAAAAAAATATTTGTAAATACGGCTTTTAGTTGCTCTATTTGAAAGTAAAAAAAAGATTGACATAAAATTTACTTCTTTGCTTCGTCTACTGATTAGATGTTTTTGAACATTTTTTTTCAAACTCTAAAATAGAAACCACTAAAATTATTCAACCACAACAAAGAATGTTGCAGTCACTCCACTGTACAATTTTGCTGTAACTTGATATTTCCCGACAGATTTAATAGGACTATCAAGCACAATTTTCTTTCTATCGACATCATATCCCGCACTAAGTAAACTCTCCGCAATTTCCTTACTTGTTACCGCACCAAAAAGTTTGCCATTGTCGCCAAGTTTTGCTTTAACTGTGACACTTTTTTTATTAAGATTTTTAGCAAGTTCTTCTGCCGATTGTTTTTCAAGCATTTTTGTACGCTCTTGACTTTCAAGTTGAGCCTTTTTCTCACTTATAACAACTTTATCCGCTTGTTTAGCAAGTCCCTTTTTTATAAGGAAGTTTTTTGCATACCCATCGCTGATATCAACGATGTCACCCTTTTTCCCACTTCCCTTTACATCTTGTAATAATAAAACTTTCATTTTGTCTCCTTTTAATTTAGCCAATTTTGAAATGAAACTCAAAATGTAGCACCCAAACTAATTTAATTTTAAATAGGCTTTTATAATAAAAAACTTATCAAATCATCAATAAGCAAGCCCTTTTATATGCTACAATAAAATTATAACATTTTTATTCTCTTCGTCAAAATATTTCAAGCGATTTTATTTTAACCGCAATATATTTGTTTATTTTTATAAAAAGTTGTCAATTATTAAGAAAAAAGGAGTAAAAAAATGGATTTAAGATGTAGAAAAACAACTTGCAAGTATAACGATTGTCTTACTTGCACGGCAAAAAGCATAGATATTTCATCAAAACGCGATTGTGAGATGTTTGAAAAGGACAGCAAAAAGGAAGAAATTGATTTTAGCAACTTAATTTTTACCGACAATCCCCCAAAAATCACCGATTACAAACATATGAAAGATATGTGTTTAACTTGCAAGGCGCGTTGTTTATTCAATCACGAAGGGCGTTGCGTCTCAAACGGAATAACAGTCAACGGCGCCGTGAGTAGAGAGCCAAAATGCACAACATTTATGAAACCGTAATTTTTGTAAAATAAAAAAACTCCTAGGGTGATATACCTTAGAAGTTTTTTTTGTTATTTAAAACAAATCAACGGCAAGTTATTGTATTACAAGTTTGTATAAGCACCAGTCTCGCAAGAAACCAGTCCCCTACTCAACTTCCGATAACATACAACTTTGTATTGTTTCAGTTGCTAAAATATGTCAAATTACTTCAATTCAACAGTAGCGCCAGCTTCTTTGAACTTTGCTTCAAGTTCTTTAGCGAGTTCAGCTGGAACATTTTCTTTGATTGTTGAT
>CAKVCH010000134.1 GCA_934725745.1 uncultured Clostridia bacterium
GTCGACATATAGGAAGTCGACAATTTCCTCTTTCTTTAAAATGTCGTTTGTATCATATGTTATTGAAATGTCGTCCGTGCCATAGGCTTTTTTAAGGTTGTGTGGCGCTATGGTCGCTTGTTTTTTACTTATAACAAGTCTACCTGGAAGAATGACGGTAATTTCGGCTAAATTCGTCCCGACGCCAACGCTCGTGTATCCAATATCATAACTCCCAGCGTCTAAAAAGCCGTATTGATTGACCGTTTTTGGTTGCCCGTTTTGAGTGTAGTCGTAAGACGCTGGCGCAGTGACATCGTTCTTATAATTTATGGTCGAATTGTCAAGTGGTAGAAGTCCCGTCAAACTGTCGTTATTTGCTTTGTACTCGTCGTAATCGTACAAAACAAACATTTTTTCAACCGCTTTGTCGCCGTAAGTCAAATTTGTTTGACTTTCAACCAGCATAACAACGGCTCTTTTTGTTATGACATATGACGCGCGCGTAACGGAAATTGTGTAGTTTTTATTGTCGAGTTTAAAGGCAATGTCGGTGTAGTAACTGCCCCCCACACGAGACGACCTTGTGGCGTTCGTGACATAAATCATTTTGCCAAGGCTCGCCCCCGCGTCCACTCCGACTCCGCCTAAAATGTTTTCGCCGTAGGTTGAAATAATTTTGTCGTCATAACTATTGTAAAAACCGTTTTCTAGCACCTTTCCATATGTGCTACTGCCAGATTTTGCGGTTAGGTTTAGAATAAAAGGTGTCACTTCGACGGTCATTCTTGCATATTCAAGATTGTCCGCGTCGCTAGAAAATATAATGCGATAGCGCCCGCAAGAAATGATTTCATTTACTTCAAGTCCACTTTCAAGGTCGAAATAGTGATAGGAAAATCCGCTTACATATTCTTCGCCATTTGTCACTTTAAAATTGTCTTTTAAGTCGCGTCCAGCGTAGGTTATTGTGGCGTTTTTGTTCTCAAATTTTGGAAGTTGTTTTGATGTGACTGTAAGTAAAATCGAAGTGGATTTTTGGTTATCACCTTTATTGTATGTAGCGGTTATTGTGGTTGTTTTATCTTCCGCCCCCGACCACCTGCAAGTCACAATCCCGCGACTGTTGACGGTTGCGACATCAGAGTAAGTGCTTGACCAAATCAAATCTTCCTTTGAAAAAGAGTCGGGGTTCATCGCGACCGAAATTGGAATAATAGGCGTATCATTTTCCTTTTTTTCGACAACATAGCCCTTGTTTCCGCCCACAAAAACGGCGTAACTATCCGAAATTGAAAGTTCAATATCGTTCAATCTTGGCTCACTGCACGAGCACGCAACGCCCACAAGCGACGCAACTAAAATAAAGGATATAACGCAAAAACTTTTAAATATTTTTTTCATTTTCTCTAATCTTTCCTTTAACTTCCCCGACTTTTGCTTTTTGTTTGTTAATTAAAAGTGATGGATGAAAGTTTTGACAATTTTAACTTCCCCAACTTTTTTTACTTATGAACACAACAATCTAAATAAAATGTCTTTATTCAAATAACCTAAAATTAGACAACAAAATCTAATAATGCTATGGATATATTATATAATATATTATCTATCTTTCAAAACAAAAAATGTACTTTGTTTTTAACTTTTTTCTCTCTTTGTAATACGAAAGTTTTTTAACCTTAACCATACTCTTTAGATTGCTTATTAAACCCCAAAAATTGCTACATTCTTATACTTTAAATATTTGTTATTTTTAATTTTACACTTTTTTATTTTTCTAACTAATCTTTAACTTTTTTTTAAAAACTTGTATAAAATTATTCACAAAATAGTAGCAATTTGTGGATAACTTTTTCTTTTGTTTTAAAAGACCATTTTCTATTTGTTTTTTTTAGATAAGTAGTATATAATAGGGCTTGTTAAAAGGAGAAAAGGCGTGCGGGCGGTTATTCAAAGGGTACTTGATGCAAGGGTTGAAGTCGCGAAAGAGACAATAGGCAAAATTGAAAAAGGTTTTGTTGTGTTTTTGGGCGTTAAAACAACCGATACGGAAATTGAAGCCTTGAAACTTGCCAAAAAAATTTGCGGGCTACGCATTTTTGAAGACGAAAATGAAAAAATGAACCTTTCGCCAAAAGCAGTCGGCGCAGGCGTTTTAATTATTAGCAATTTCACCCTTTATGGCAACGCGTCGCACGGGTTTAGACCTGACTTTTTAGAGAGTATGCCTCCGCAAGGGGCGGAAAAATTGTATGAAAAATTTATTGAATTTTGCAGGGCTGAAAACGCGTTTTCTAGCATTCAGCACGGCAAATTTAGAGCAGATATGAAGGTCACAGTCACTAACGACGGACCAGTAACTATTATTATTGATACGGAGAATTTAAAATGAAAAACGAAAAAAGACTTATTACATCAGCCTTAACA
>CAKVCH010000135.1 GCA_934725745.1 uncultured Clostridia bacterium
TGCAAAAAAAAGGACACTCGTTCAAGAGCTTTATTCAATTGAAATGCTCGCGCGCACAAATGTTTTGTGTTTAGACAAAACGGGGACGCTAACAGACGGCACTATGTCGGTTAAAAGCGTGCTTGGGATAGACAAAAGTAGCGACGATGTCACCAGAATTATGCAAAATTATTTGCACGCGACAAAAACTCAAAACAGCACAAACATCGCACTTTCAAAATATTTTTGGGCGGAAGATACGCTAGTCGAGACACCAAAAAATATTGTGGAATTTAGTAGCGAAAGGAAGTTTTCAGCCGTCGAATTTGAGTCACTTGGCACTTTTATGTTGGGTGCGCCTGAATTTGTAACAAATAATTTAGACCCAGACACAAAAGAAACCATAAAACATTTGACGGGCGAAGGCTACCGCGTGATTATTTTGTGCGAGTCAAAAGAAAAAAATATTGACGAAAATATTTCTAAAAACAACACTCCTATCGCGGTTATCACAATCGAAGACAACATTCGCAAAGACGCAAAAGACACTATTGAGTGGTTTAATAAAAACGGAGTCGAAATCAAAATTATTTCGGGCGACAATGTCGACACTGTGAGCAACATTTCAAGGAAGGTGGGCGTTGTCGGGTACGAAAAATGTATCAGTTTGGAAAATATGTCGCTTGACGAAGTCGCAAAAATTGCAGGCGATTACAATGTTTTTGGGCGCGTGACGCCAGAACAAAAGTGCACGCTCGTTAGAGCCCTTAAAGCGCAAGGCAAAAAAGTTGCGATGACGGGCGACGGCGTAAACGATATTTTGGCGCTAAAAGAATCGGATTGTTCTATTGCAATGGCGAGCGGGAGTGAAGCAACTAGAAGTGCCAGCAACCTTATTATGCTTGACAACAACTTTTCCGCAATGCCAAGTATCGTCGCGGAAGGAAGAAGAGTTATTAACAACATTTCAAAAGCGTCGAGTTTGTTTTTAACAAAAACATTTTTTGCGATTTTCTTGACCATTTTTGTTTTGATTTCTCCAACATACGACTACCCTTTGCAACCAAACCAAATTTTAATTTGGGAAACATTCTTTATCGGAATCCCAGCGTTCTTCTTGGCACTTCAACCAAGCAAAGAGCGGGTCGACGGGTCGTTTATCGCAAGTCTGTCGTCAAAAGCATTGCCAGGCGCGCTTGTGCTTTTCCTAAGTAGTATCGCGTGCTATATCTATTGCTCACTTACAAATCAAATCGAACTTATAAGCACACTTATCTCCTATTGTGTAACATTTGGCGCGTTTTTCATTCTTCTCACTCTTTGTTTGCCACTCGACAAATATCGCGCGCTTATCGTTTTTTCAATGCTACTTCTTGCAATCGCAACTTTCGCAATACTTCCAAATTCATTCTTTAACTATTTGGAACTCGCGCGGTCAGAACTAATCTTTATTGCAATAAGCCTATGTGCAATCTCACTACTTTATTCGCTTTTAAAATGGCTATTTGAAAAGATTTTTCTATTTTCAATCAAAACAAAAAAACAAAAAGTAGAAAACAAAAAATCCTAATTTTTTTAGGATTTTTTTGCTTTAATATTACTATTTTAAAATTTATTTTTAATATAATTTTTAATATAATTTTTAATATAATTATTTATGTAATTTTTTGTTAGAATTTTTTATAATTATTTTTTACACATCTTGCTTTATAAGCGGAAAGTAGCAAAAAAAATATAAGAAAAATAAATAAAAATTATCCACAAAATATAATAAAATTGTGGATAATTTTGTTAAAAATATTTAGTTGTTTTTTTACTATTTTATTTAAAAAAACATTGTAATTTCTTTAAAAAAAATGCACCTTGCTAAGCAAAAACTTTTATTTTGCGTCCCCTTTGCCATACTCACTTTTATGCTCGTTTTTCTTTATGTAAATACAAAGGTTTGCACATTTTTTATTAGAAATACACAGTTTCACTTTTTTTGTAATTAAAATTTTAGGTTTTATGCTTAATAAAATTTTTTCCTTTACTTATCATAAATTGAATATTTGCAACCGCAATAGTTTTGTCTGTAAAGATTGTATTCTTTGGACTTCCTAATTGAAATTAGGTAGCCGTCCTTTTTCTTAAAATCGCTAACAAGATAATCAATATCATATTTTTTGCCCAAATTTTGTCCAATTTCGTTAATGAGTTTTGAGTCTTTATGTGGAGAGACGCTGAGAGTTGTTGCAAAAATATCGTAACCATGCTCTTTTGCATACTGAGCTGTTTTATTTAGGCGCAAAGCAAAACAAACTTTGCACCTTGCCCCGCCTTCTTTTTCATTTTCAAGTCCCACAAAAGCCTTGTAAAATGCAGGACTATCGTCATATTTTCCGTCAATGACCACGGCGTCAATGTGGGCTTCCTTAATGT
>CAKVCH010000136.1 GCA_934725745.1 uncultured Clostridia bacterium
CGTTAAAGTCGGGTGTTTTTTGCCTAAACAGTCCAGGCACAATCGACGAAAATTATCGCGGTGAAGTCGGTGTCATACTTATGAATTTGTCAAATGAACCTTATAGAATTTTTAAACAGCAGAAAATTGCTCAGATGGTCATCGCGCGCGTGGAACATTTGAATACAGTCATTTGTGACGATTTAAAAGAAAGCCAGCGTGGACAGGGTGGATTTGGCTCAACGGGGCTAAATATTAAAAATTAAAGGTCAATAAGGTACAGTTAAAATAGTAAAATTTTGAAATTTAAATAGTAAAAGTAACATTGTGATTAAAAAAAAAGATACTACTATTTTAATAAAAGACCTTTAAAAGAAAAAGTTTAAAAATTATAAAAGGAAAAATTAAAAATGGATTTAGAAAATATTGTTCCAACAAATTTCATTGAAGAAGAAATTGTTGCAGATTTGAAGTCGGGTAGGTCAAAGGAAGTCATTACCCGTTGCCCGCCAGAACCAAGTGGTTATTGGCATATTGGGCATTGCAAGGCGTGGATTATCGATTTTGACACCGCGCTAAAATTTGGGGGATATACATACCTAAGAATGGACGACACCAACCCAAGTAAAGAACAAGGCGAGTTCGCCGATAGTTATATGGAAGATTTGGAGTGGCTTGGATATAAGCCAAAAGCAATGGTTTACGCAAGTCTTGCATATTTTGACAAAATTTACGAAATTGCCGAAAAAATGATTGAAAATGGCGACGCATATGTTGACGAGTTGAGCCAAGAAGAGCAACTTAAACTTAAAGGCACTTTGACAACCCCAGGCACAAACAGTCCTTATAGGGATAGGCCAAGAGAAGAAAGTTTAAGATTGTTTAGAGAAATGCGTGCTGGAAAATACGCCGACGGCACCTTGACTTTGCGCGCAAAAATTGATATGGCGCACCCAAATATTTTGATGCGCGACCCTATTATGTACAACATTTCGCGCGAGCCACACTACAAAACGGGCACAAAATGGTGTATTTATCCAAAATACGACTTCGCTCATCCTATGGAAGACGCGCTCGAAGGGGTTACATATAGCCTTTGCGATACAACATTTAGGGTGCATAGACCAGTTTATGAATGGTTTATCGAGCACGGATGGAATAAGCCTTTTGCTCCAAAACAAAGAGAGTTTTCATCTTTAAATCTTGAAAATGTCCTTCTTGGGAAGCGTTATCTAAAAGCGCTTGTCGAAGGGGGCAAGGTTATGGGGTGGGACGACCCAAGATTTATGACTATTGTCGGAATGAAGCGTAGGGGCTACACCGCAAATGGTGTCAAAAATTTCATAAAAAGTTGTGGCGTTGTCGCGAGTGAAAGCACTTTGCCTCTTAGCGCGCTTGAATATCATATAAGGGAAGACCTAAATAAAGTCGCAACTCGTGCAATGGTTGTGCTCGACCCACTTAAAGTCGTTATTACAAATTACGAAGGACAAGAAGAAATCGAGATTGATAACAACCCTAACGACGAAACGGCGGGGAAACATAAGGCGATGTTCGCAAGAACGATTTATATTGAAAAAGAAGATTTTGCATTGAACCCACCACCTAAATATAATAGACTTACTTTGGGCGGAGTTGTAAGACTTAAAGGGGCATATATCATAAAATGTAACAATGTTGTCTACGATAAAGACGGAAATATCGACCACTTGGAATGCGAATATTTTGAAAATTCCAAGAGCGGACAAGACACGAGTGGAATAAAGGTTAAAGGAACAATCCACTTTGTTGCTGAAAACGGGTCGTTTGATTGTACGATTAGAAATTTCAAAAATTTGACCAAAATGGAATATGTCTGGCCAAGTAAAGCGCTTGAACAAGGCGTCAGTATCGACGAAATTTTGGAAGAAAACTCAATTTACGAAACAAAAGCAAAAGCAGAAAACTTCCTTTTGACCGCAAAACCTTATGATAAATTCCAATTTATGCGTAAAGGTTACTACTCTCTCGATAAAGACTCCACAAAAGATAACTATATCTTTAATAACACCATTTCACTCAAAGACTCATTTAAAAAGTAATAATTGAAAAAAAATTAAGAGCAACCCAAATATGTGGTCGCTCTTTTTTGTATGTCGTATTGAGACCACTCCCCCTTGTCATAGGGGGAGCCCAAAAAAATAGTTGTAAGTAGGCTTCCCCTTGTAAGGGGAAGTACCCCGAATGGGGGGATAGGGTAGTAAAGTTGGTTCTATTACTTGACTGTTTTGATGTTTTATATTGTGTATTTTACATATTTTCCCCCAATACCCCCTAACGGGGGCTATTTTTTTATAAAAAAACTTAAAATTTTACGAAAAAAATGTTTAAAATTGCTTGACATGGGGGGGGGGGGGGGG
>CAKVCH010000137.1 GCA_934725745.1 uncultured Clostridia bacterium
GAATAAGAATGCTTCCGTTTTCTGTTTCAAGCCATTCCCAATCGCAAAGTTGGTGCAAGTTAAAATCTTTTGAATTAAGAAGATACATAGTTCCGTCTTCAACAAATCTTTCGTAAACGACTGGAATGCCTGAGTATGTCATAGCCTTGTATCCGCCTGCTAAAACTTCCATATCAATATTGCGTCTGTTGGTTGACAAATATTTTTGATAAGCAGTTCTAACATCGCCAGAAACAGAGATAAAGTCGACTTGCTCACCCGTCTCTTCTTCGATTGAATTTAGAGCAGTTTGGATAAGAGTATCCGAAATATCAACAGCAGTTGTTGACGCTTGAATATATGGATAAAGCCAAGCATAACTTGTTCTATCGACGCCATAAAGCATTTTATTTGCTTCTGTTTTATCAAAAAGTCTCTTAATACCTGTGATTTCGTTGTCTTTTGAACCGCAAGCATAAATTTTGTCGCCGTCTGTAAAGGTGTAAGATTCACTAAGAGTAATAGTCTTGTTCGTTCTGTCAACATAAGTTACAACAAGCCCGCTCTTTGCCATTGTGCCAGCAGATGCATAGATGTCGACCTTCATCCCTTCGACGAAATTCTTAACGCTACTAAATGTTGCTTTTGAATTTGAAACGCTTACAGTTGCAAGGAGCCCTGTCCCGTCGCCGTAAAGCATTCTGCCAAGATTGAAAGCGCTTGATTTGATTAAGCTTTCCATTTCGTCGCTCAAAAGATTAACGAAAGCGCCACTATCGGACATACTTGCTCTTATTGCCTTGTCCGAAATTGAAATTGTGCCATAAAGGTTTTTAAGCCCGCTCTTAAATTGCAAAAATTTGTGAGACGAAGCAGTTGGCAATGTGCCAGTTTCGCTCGACGCGCAAATTCCGCCGTTAAGTCCGTATGGAGCAAGTTTTATAATTTCCTTTCCATAAACGTCTTTGCTACTTTGCTTAATTTTTGACAAAAAAGCATTTGATTTAATGTTGAGTTGTTCACTCAAAACTCCAAGATACACTGATTTTAAAGCATTTTGTGCTGATTCTAATGTTACCATTTTTATATTTATCCTTTTAATTTTTTAAAATTTGTTTATTTTTAAGTTTTTTTTGAAGATATTTCACAAGAAATTTCTAGCCTAAAAAATGTGCTCTAATCTCACCCAAATTGCCAATTTTCTTGCGTTACTTTAACATATCTTTAACAATTCTCTCTGCGTCTTCAAGAGATTTTGGCCTAGAAACTGGGCTAATGACAGTGTCACTTCCCCTATCGCTCCCAATTAGTTTTGGACTTTTTGGAAGGATAATGTCGTCAAAATATTTTGCCAAAAGTTTGTCTCGAAGGTCAGAGTTGTTATAGACATAGTCTTGAAGAAGTTTTATCCTATCTTCGCTAGATAACTCTTCTTGTTTACTCTCGGGTGAAAAATTTTCATCTTCATTTTCCTTGAGATTTTTTTGCAAAGCCGACAATGCTTGACACTTTTTAGTGTAGTCACTTTGCAAATTGTTGTAGGCATCAAGGAGCGCTTGCGCGTCCTTAAACTTGCCCAATATGGAGCCAGTTTCGTTTAATGTTTCCATCGATTCTAGTTGTTCCATTTTTTCTTCCATTTTATTTTTTCTCCTTATTTTTTGTTTGTTTTAATGTTTTTTTATGTTTTTTAATGTTTATTTTACTTTTTTTTATAGTTTTTTGTTTAACCTATTTTAATGTTTTTATTGATTTTTCTTATTAAAATATTTTTTCAAAAACCCATTTATTGTCGCTTTTGGACTTCGTTATTTGGAAGAGCAAAATTCATTCCAAAAACTTCCAAAATTTTTCGTTTTATTTCATCATCAATATTTCCGTCTTTGTCTTTTAAGACATCTGCCGAAAGGAGTTTTAAAATATGTTCTCTTTTTGAAGTTAAACTCTCAGACAAAGTCGAATCTGTTGTAAACACGACATCTTCCACTCCAAGGTCGGTATTTTTAAAATAAACAAGGTCTGTTTGCCCCACTTTGTTTGCGATTTTTAGAAGCCTTGGCATAACAGCAAACTGCTTATACAATCTTAAAATCATTTTTGCGACCGCTTTAACCGCACTGTCTATTTCGTCAACAGTTGAACTGAGCCTAGATGTATCTTGTTCAATCAAAAGTTCGAGTGCCGTTCCGCTTAGAGAGTTTGCACTAAATTGATTTGACAAAATATTTGTTACACCACTTATTTCACTAAATTCTTTGAGCAAATTTTCTTCTTCTGTGTCAAAATCACTTGGAAGACTGTCCCCGCCCAAAAATTTTGGTGGCTCTGCACCTTGTTTGTAAACGATAATTTTCCCAGGTTGGAGCCCTTCTTGCGCTAAGTCGTCAATGTC